>NVXP01000144.1 GCA_002733985.1 Fluviicola sp.
ATACATGAATCACTTTAGCACCTATGAAGATGCAAAAAAGATAAATGTTAAATGTGCAAAAGAAATAGTTCTTTTATCGCTAAACATTAAGCGGAAAAAGGTTCATTATGTTTCTACAATAGGGATATACAGTCAAAGTGAAGATGATAAGGTAGTTGACGAAAATACGCCAATTCAAAATGAAATTCATTTAAATTCCTCAGGATATAATGCGAGTAAATGGGTTTCTGAGAATATTTTCCAAGACTCTAAAAAATTCGGAATACCATTGAATATTTACCGTCCTGGTTTAATGATTCATGCCACAAAAACTAAGTTTATTGATGAAAAACAATGGTTAAGCTTATTGATTGATACATGTAAATTAACGAAAATGTATTTTATTAGTGACTATGAATGGCCAGTTATGCCAGTAGATTTGGCAGCAAGTGAATTGGTTTCTAATGTTGTTAAAAACATAAATTCAGAAAAAACGCATCATTTATTTCATCATAAAGCAAAAACGTTAGAGGAAATTGTAATGGCTTATTTTGGTGAAGATATAAATGACATGGAAAAAGTAACCGTAAATGAATTTTATTCAAGAATCAGAGATAAGGACCTTCCGTTTACACCTCTTATTTATTTGTTTGAATCACAAGCCGAGTTGTTTAAGAATAAGGGTATAATCAAATTCAATTCTGAAATTTCCGAAAAACATTTTGAAAGTAACCGGCTAATAGTGGGTTCAAATGTTTAATGACAAACAACAAATAGTTTTTATGTTCTCTGGACAAGGAAGCCATTACAGAGGAATGGGAAGAAAGCTATTTGAAAATAATGAAGTTTTTAAGCGAAGTTTAAAAGAAAGTGATGAACTCGTAAGAAAGATGTTAAACCGATCACTGCTCTCTGAACTATATGATAATTCAGAGAGTAGTTTTTCGGATATTTTAATCACACATCCAGCAATAGTTGCGGTAGAATTGGCGCTATTCGAAGTCTTAAAGGAAATTGGTATAACGCCAGATTATGTTACTGGAAATAGCTTAGGTGAGTATAGCGCAGCAGTGGTTGCGGGTGTCTTGTGTAAAGAAACAGCCATTGAATTGGCGATTGAACAGGCAAAGTCTATTGTAAATAGCGTTGAACATGGAGGAATGCTTGTAATACTCAATACCCCTAAAAAAGAACTAGAATTCCTATATAAAGAGCATGGTCTTTTTCTGGCCGCAGATAACTTTGAACACAACTATACGTTATCAGGAGCATTAGCTAATTTGAATAATTTTGAGAATGAATTGAAAACAAGAAAAATTTCTTTTCAGCGCCTAGATGTTGCATTTCCATTTCACTCCCCCATCATAGAGCGAGGTAAAAATCAATTTCTTTATTATCTGTTATCGTTTACTTCTGAATCAAATAAACCTAGCGTTCCATTTATTTCAGGGTTTAAAAGTAAAGAGCTGGACGTGATTCCTGAAGACTATTTTTGGAAGGTGGTAAGTGAATATGCTAATTTCTCGGAGATGGTGAATTACATGGAGAACAACGGGAATTACCTTTATGTAGATTTAGGACCTTCGGGAGCAAGTGGTACGTGTGTTAAGTATAATTTGAATCCAACATCTACCTCAGAAACTATTCAGATAATGACTCCGTTCATGCAAGAACTGAATCAATTAGAAAAATTGAAAAACTTATTTGAAGTTAATCGGTGAAGTTTGTGTCTTTCGCATTCTAAAACCCGTAAAATACTTGCGCTGTTCAAGTTGGAAATAGATGTTGTTTTCCATTAAGAAAGAAAGACTTTTTCCCGGTTCTTGTCCAAACGAATGTCCAGGCCAAAAGATAGTGTCATCCAATAAGTAAGACTTTAAAAATTGAACTGAATCGAACATGGCATTAACATCACTTCCCTTCTGATCACAGATTCCAATTCCTTCAATAAAAACAGTATCTCCTGTAAAAAGATGATGATCAACCAAAAAACAAGTCCCTCCAGATGTGTGGCCTGGAGTGAGAAGTGCTTTAACCATAATTGTATCGAGCTGGAATACTTCAAGATGTTCGATAGTATGCAAGTTTTTACATGAGAAGTAATAATCATCAGCTTCCGTTTTTGACATGAAAACAGGAACATTATACTTTTCGGTAAATTGATCTACTAGGTTAACATGGTCATGGTGAGAATGTGTAAGTAAAATACCTTTTAAGGAAATAGACTGATCGATTAAAAAGCTGTTGATTATATCATAGTCCCAAGCAGGGTCAATTAAGAGACCAGAACTTTCGTTGTACACTATGTAGCATTGATTTTTGAAATATGAACTGCTAACTTTAAACGTTTTTACTTTCATTTTTTTGTAAGGCGGATAATTTGGGAATAGGGAGCTATCGTTTCATGAGGGAAAAAGGTGGAATACTCCTGTTTTTAGGGGCTGTAAACTGAACTCTGTCTCTTGAGTATCGTCATCATCTTTCATGTTTTAGTCGTCCTTCAAAGATAATGGATAATTGTTGGATCTCCTACAATCAGTCGGCCACAGAACTAAGAGCCATGCTACTTTAATGTTCATGTAATATTTCATTTCTACTTGTCTAGGAGTTTTAACATAAGTATGAATGCTATCACGGTCAATTACGATGGAGTAGTGAAGCATTTTGACAATCGGAGTACAATTGCTTCATCCGAATCTTTCAATGCGAAAATCAAGGTGTTTAGATTTCAATTTAGAGGAGTTAGAAATGTAGAGTTCTTTTTATTCAGATTGACACAAATTTATGCCTAGTTCTAACCTTTCGTATTGATCTGAAAAAACAAGAATTTATAAAAGCAAAAACCCGAAGATATAAATACATCTTCGGGTTTTCTAATCTCACAGTTCTGACGAATCTTAGATTGTCTGAATTCCGACTAAAGCGTCGGAGCCATATGAACTTTTCTTCAACTTTAAACAGTTTGCGGTCTGGACGGGACTCGAACCCGCGACCCCTTGCGTGACAGGCAAGTATTCTAACCAACTGAACTACCAAACCAATTTTCTAAACCTCTTWTGAGATACTGACAACAGTCAGTCTTGTTAGAAATTGTAAGTGCTTTTCGTTTAAAGCGTGTGCAAATGTAACACTAATTTCCTTAACGGTACAACATAAAAATGAAAAAAAAACAAACTTTTTTCTAAGTGTCTATTTATGAAGTAAAAAGAAAAGCCATCTCCGAAGAAATGGCTTTYCAAAAAAGTTGATTTGGTACTATTCTTTGATAAATCGAACAACATCCATTGATGTTCCGTGTGCAATTCGAACGAAGTAAATACCTCCTTCTAAATCTGCAACATTGATATCAAATGATGACGAGTTAATATTAGAGAAAGAATTTAAAACTTTTCCTTCTGTATTCGTGATCGAAATTGCCGATACGTCCAATCCTTCTAATCCATCCAATGTGAATGACCCAGCAACTGGGTTAGGGAATAATTTGAATTTAGACTTGTTGTATTCTGCAATTCCAACTGTTTCTACCACAATTGAATAATAATCGACATCGTAAGTTGCTTGTGGAGTTGCTCCTCCTGCAAGATATGCTTCCACAGTAATTGTCAAAGGATACGTACCTTCATCTCCCGCTTGGGCAGTTCCTACAATTGAAATACAACCAGTTGTTCCTCCTTCAAACGCACATTGGTCCATTGGAGATATTACATTTTGAGCATCATAACAGCTGTACGTAAATCCTGGTGGTAGTCCGGCTACACTTGTAACAACCACACTATCGAATACCAAATTTACAGCAGGAAATCCAGGAATCACAACTACATCCGTGTCAACAGGAACAACATTTGTTATTAACTGCTCATAAGGAATGTCAACTGTTGCAATGGCAAATCCAGTAGCACTATCTGGATAAACTCCAGGAGATGTGTATTGAGGGTCAGGAGTACATTGCGCAGTCGCAACAAGGCCAGTGATAACGGTCATAGTAAATAATAGTAATAGTCTTTTCATAGTATATTGTTTTTTAGTTATTGGCTAAGATACGACATTTTGATTATCACAAACAATCGGAATGTTCGTAGTTTCAACAGCATTTTCTTTATTTCTTTTTTGATCCTGATTGATCATATGTCAACTCTAAAATCTTGCTAGATTTGTACACCATGCTTATGCAGGAATTATATATTGTACCAATATGAAGAAGCTGTACCGTTTTTTATCGCCAAAATTTCAGACACTTTTTTCTGAATACCCTGTAAAAATGGTTCCCAGGTATGGACATGGAAAACCGCCACACGGTGAACTGTATTCAATTATTGATAAGAACCGAGAAGAGTATCGCGAGATTCTGACACAGGCGCTAACCCTAAAAGATTGGATTCAGGAAATTAATAAACTGGATCAGGAAAGCGATTTAAGCTCACCCGGATGGAATAACGGTATGCTACCAGGGTTAGATATCGTTGGGATATACGCTATGATTGCTTTGAAGAAACCAAGACGCTATATTGAAGTGGGATCTGGAAACTCAACGAAAGTCGCTTTCAAAGCAAAAAGTGATCACAATTTATCAACTGAGATTATCTCAATTGATCCAATGCCGCGTGCTGAAATTGACAATTTAACGGATAAAATTATTCGTGAGCCATTCGAAAATATTGATTATTCAGAAATCTTAAGCTTGGAAGCTGGGGAGATGTTGTTCATCGATAACTCTCATCGCATATTACCAAACTCGGATGCGATGGTTTTCTTCATGGAGATCTTACCAAAATTGAAAAAAGGAGTTATCATTCATATACATGATATCTATTTGCCATACGACTATCCTCAGTTTATGTGTGATCGATTCTATACCGAGCAATACGGTTTGGCAATGTTTATTTTGGCGAATCCTGAGAAATACGCGACAATCTTACCGAATTACTTCATCTCTGAGGATAAAGAATTATCTGAATTGATTGCTCCAATGTGGGATCATCCGAATTTGAAAGGAGTAGAGCAGCATGGAGGGTCTTTCTGGTTGGAAATACGATAATTTATTCGTGTTTTCGATTTCTGTCTTTATCTAGCAAAAGAATATTCTGTTACTCATTTAGTGTTAAAATAGTACGTGAACTTAAGTCTTCAGATTTAAAATGTTTACGGAAATGATCTATTCTGTTAATTTCTTTTTAATATTTTTTTTGTTCGTATCTTCGCTCGCTGATTTACACTGTATCCTAATCACTGGATCTATCTAGCACGGTATTTTTTATTAGTGTATCTCATCACGTGTTGTCAAAATTGGTTGTTTTTTCTTAAAAACAACTTACTGAAGATCGAATAAATATGAATAATATGAAGTCACTACTAACCCTAATACTGTTGACCTTAACAACAGTGTCTTTCTCCCAAAGTATTACAATTGTCTCTCCAAATGGAGGCGAAACTTTACAAGGATGTACGCCTTTCAACATTACTTGGACGGAATCCGGAACAAGTAATTTTTACGATATCGATTACTCCCCAAACAACGGAGTAACATGGGTGTCAGTTGCTACAGCTGTTAATACCGTAAGTGGATTCTATTCATGGACGGTTCCCAATATTGCATCGACTAGTTTTAAAATTCGAGTAATAGACAATAATACGCCATCAACAAACGATGAGAGTGATTTTGTGTTTACTGTTGAGGCTCCCTTATTATTGAACTCCCCGAATGGTGGAGATTATACTACGGCATTCAGTAACATGCCAATTGTCTTTAGTGCTAATGGTACTTCGGATGAATATTTATTAGAATATTCTACGAATAGTGGTTCTACTTGGACAACAATCGTGAATAATCAAACGATATTAGGAGGATCATACAATTGGGCTGTTCCTAATGTGAACACGGTCAATGCAATGATTCAAATGACCGATGTAAACAATACATGTATTACTGATAAAAGTGATGCTGTATTCACAATTGCATCTCAAATTGAAGTTACTCAACCAGATGGAGGAGAAGTTTGGCAAGGAAATATTCGTCAATTTCTCGGTGGACTAGAACAGGATATCTTAATTGATAGTGACAAGACTGAATACGTATATGAGGGTAACACCATATACGATCATGGTGGAACGGGTAGCTATAATACCATTGTCGATAACGAAGTAACATTAATGTCTGCAATTCCAGGCAAAGCAGTGAGCTTGAATTTTACACAATTCAATACATATTCTAACCACCGTTTATACATCTATGATGGTCCATCAGTGAATGACCCATTATTAGGAACTTACTATGGAACCACAAACCCTGGAACAAAAACATCAACTCACCCATCAGGAGCATTGACTTTGCGTTGGGATGTTGATAACACATATGGTTATACTGGGTTTACTGCAGATATATCTATAATCGGATTGTATGATCACCCTTATCATGAGATAACATGGAATCGAGTGGGAACTTCAAACATCTTTGATATTGAATATTCCATAGATAATGGTGTTGGTTGGAAGCCGATCATTAGCGACTATAATAATATTGATGGAATATATAAATGGCATGTTCCAAATGACCCAACTACGCAAGCATTAGTTAGAGTGATAGATTCTGATAATGGCGCAATCGTAGATCAAAGTGGTGCTGTTTTCACTATTGGACAAGCTGATCCTCATTTATACGCGCCAAACGGAGGTGAAAAACTCACGGCTGGGCTTGATCATGAAATTACATGGGAAGAGGGATTAATAGCTGGAACATCTGTTGTGTTGGAATATTCAACAGACAATGGAACAACATGGATCTTGATACACAGTGGAACTCCTAATGACGGAGCATATACATGGAATCTTCCAGACGATCCTAGTGAACAAGCTTTAATCAGAGTGAGTGAGTTTGGAAATGCGGCTTTCTTTGATGTTTCAGATAGTGTCTTCACAATGACGTCTTATATTTCGCTTACAAGTCCATTAGGAGGAGAGGTTTTTAATGGTTGTGAAATTTTACCAATTCAGTGGTGCTCTGGATCAACTTCTGGTGAATACAAATTGGAGTACAGTGCAGATGGTGGGACAACATGGAATCTGATCGTTGATAATTACGTTTTAGCAGGAATATCTTTGACGTACAATTGGGTAGTGCCTAACTTAAATACAATACAGTTAGTTGTGAGGGTTTCAGATGCTCAAACATTGAGCTATAATGACCAAACATTGAATATGACGGTGAATCCATCGCAATATTTAGATTTAACGGCTCCGATAGGAGGAGAGTCATTGGTTATGGGAAGTGTTTATCCCATTTCTTATGTAGCGTCAGGACCTGTCACGAATGTGAACATTTACTATTCATCAGATAGCGGAACGACGTGGTCAACGATTGTTACAAATACATCAGGAGGTGTTTACAACTGGACAGTTCCAAATCAGGACAGTGATAATGCACTAGTAAGAGTTGTAGACGTAAGTAATGTTTGTATTTCAGATCAAAGTGATAACACATTGAGCTTGGTTAGTGAGATTACCTTGCTTACACCAAATGGAGGTGAGAACTGGCAGAGTACGATTCGTCAATTCCCGAATGGAGTAGATCAAGATATCAAGATTGACAGTGATCGAATCGAGTATGTTTACACGGGTCAA
>NVXP01000025.1 GCA_002733985.1 Fluviicola sp.
TCCGTTGCTATTAAAATCATTCCATATCTCATTGCTATGCTTTGTGCAATTGCCGTTTTTAGAGCATCAGGGTCAATGGATGCTCTGCTCGATGTCATAAAATCCGCAACAATATACCTTGGTATTACAGTAACTGAATGGATTGATGCTTTACCAATCGCCATGATGAAGCCCCTTAGTGGCAGTGGCGCTCGTGGCGCATTGCAAGAAGTAATCAATACCTTTGGTGTGGAATCGATGCAGTCAAAAATTGGATCGACGATGCAAGGTAGTACGGAAACAACATTCTATGTTCTAGCTGTATATTTTGGTTCTGTTGGGATAAAAAACACACGTTACGCTGCAGGTGTTGGACTTCTCGCAGATTTAGCTGGAGTGATCGCAGCTATTATTATTGCTTATTTATTCTTCGGAAATGCTTAATTGGTTTAAAAAGAAAAAACGCGCGATTATCGCCAGTGAATTATCGAGTACTCCACTCCAGAAAATTGATTATCCAGCAAAAATAATTGTTGCTTGGAGCAAAGCAATCGAAGGAAACGACGAAATCATGCTTTGGTTAAAAGAAAATGGGTACAAAGAATTATTCATGGCGACCTATGCAATTTATCTCAAGGAAGAAGCGAGGAATTGGCTGAATGATAACGGCTTTGCACATCTTTTAGCAATGATAAACGCTGCTGAAGGCAATGAAAGTGCTCAAAACTGGTTATTAGTCCATGATTTTGAAATTTTGTACCATATTGCCATGGCAGTTGAAGGCGAACAGTCTAGTTTAGAGTGGCTAGGAAAGAGTGCGCCACTTGATATATACATGCTCGCTAAAACGATTAAAAAGGTCAAAGATAAAATCGAAGAGAACCATAATGACGTCCATTCTTTTAGAACAGATCTCTAAGAATTTTTTATTGCAAATGATTATTTTAGTTTTGCACTACAATTTTGAACAACCGTAATGATAAAGGGAAAAAAACTGATTGTAATTTTACCAGCTTATAACGCTGCAAAGACTTTACAGAAAACCTACGATGAAATTCCATTTGATATAGTGGATGAAGTAGTATTGGTAGATGATAAGAGTAGCGACAATACGTCTGAACTTGCCCATAAAATTGGGATCAAACACGTGATTCGTCACGAAGAGAACAAAGGGTATGGTGGAAATCAAAAGACGTGCTATAATAAAGCACTTGAATTAGGGGGAGATATCGTAGTGATGCTTCACCCAGACTATCAATACACACCAAAGTTGATCGAAAGTATGGCTCATTTGATTGCAAATGATGTCTACCCTGTAGTAATTGGATCTCGAATTCTTGGAAAAGGAGCGTTGAAAGGTGGAATGCCTTGGTATAAATACGTTGCAAATCGAATTTTAACCTTGTCTCAAAACATTTTAATGAGCCAGAAGCTCTCTGAGTACCATACTGGATATCGTATGTTCTCTAAAGAAGTGCTAGAGGGAATCAATTACAACATCAATTCAGACGATTTTATCTTCGACAATCAAATGTTGGCGCAAATTTTCTACAAAGGATTTGATATTGCTGAAATTACTTGCCCAACGAAATACTTCGATGATGCGTCATCTATCAACTTAGCACGCAGTTCGAAATATGGAATGGGAGTTTTGGGCGTTTCATGGCTCTATTTCTTCAATAAAATTGGAATTGCCAAATCAAAAATGTTCCATTCTTAATGGTTCACGAATGACTGTCCTTCGTCAATTGAACTTGTAGTACGTTAGTTTAACAAAAGAAAAAGCATGTCACTTCTTGACCGTATCGCATCGCAACAAAAGTGGACTTTGGGTCTACTTCTTTTGCTTTCTGCCTTTTTCTTCCTTGGTCTTGGTCACATTCACCTGTTTGATTGGGACGAAATAAACTTTGCTGAATCTGCGAGGGAAATGATCGAAAGTGACAATTACCTCCGTGTTCAAATCAATTACCTTCCCTTTTGGGAAAAGCCTCCTTTCTTTTTCTGGCTTCAAGTTGGAGCGATGAAGCTGTTCGGAATCAATGAGTTCGCTGCTCGATTTCCGARTGCGTTTTTTGGAGCGATCTATCTTTTCACCTTCTACTTTATTGGAAAACGTCATTTCTCCGCAAAGTTTGGGTTGATCTGGTCGCTCGTGTTTTTCGCTTCGATTTTGCCACATATCTATTTCAAGTCGGGAATTATTGATCCTGTTTTCAACTACTTTATTTTCCTTTCGGTTTATTTCATGATTCGAGTAATCGCGAAAGACAGTACTGCGATATGGAAACTAGCGTTGTTCTCTGGGATATTCTCAGGACTGAGTGTATTAACGAAAGGGCCAGTAGGWTTTTTGTTACTCGGTCTAACATTGGTTGTTTACTTGATTTATAAGCGATTCAAAGTCTTTCCTTCAATCAAAGGAATTCTTTTCTTTCTGATTGGGTTTACCGGGGTCATTTCTTGCTGGGTCGCTATGGAAGTTTCGCAGAATGGTTGGGATATCCTCTGGCAATTTATTGAGTACCAAGTTGAATTGTTCAGAACGCCAGTAGCTGGGCATGAACAGCCTTTCTATTATCACTTTGTCGTTGTCGGTTTGGGATGTTTCCCAATGTCGGTACTAGCAATTCCGCTCTTCTACCAGAGAAATGATGAAACGAACTTAGATCTTCGCCGGTGGATGTTGAGCTTATTTTGGGTGGTTTTGATTTTATTCAGCATCACAACAACAAAGATTATTCATTATTCGTCAATGACCTATGCTCCGCTCTCGTTTATTGCAGCTTTGAGTATTTATCGAATGATCTCTGGAGAAATTGAAATCAAAAAATATGTTCGCGTATTTTTTCTAATCATCGGAGGAGCTGTATCACTCGCATTATTAGTCTTCCCAATTATATTAATGGAACAAGATTGGCTATTGAGCATCACTACTGATCCATTTGCCGCTCGATTAATTGAGAATTCTCCAGCATGGACAATCTTTGACATGTCTGGTGGAGTGTTATTTCTGATCGGTTTTATTTTCGGTTTTATCTACCTCAAAAAAGAGAAGCTCGGTAACATGCTTCTATCGCTTGTTTCAGGAACAGCTTTATCGTTGTTGGTTTTATTGTTCACGGCAATGCCAAAGGTTGATCAATTGACTCAGGGCGATGCGATTTCAATGTATGAAGAATTGGAAGGTGAAGATTGCTACGTGGAATCTTTGAGAAAAAGCTATGCACAGTATTTCTATGCGAAGTCGAAACCGGATAAGCGAACAAAAGAGCACGATTTGGAGTGGTTACTCCGTGGAGACATTGACAAGCCCGTTTACTTTGGAACTCGTTACAGTCGCATATTTTTAGATGATATTGAAGGATTCGAGGTTGTGAAACAGCGTGGTGCATTTAAATTGTACCGAAGAAACCCGAAAGAGAAAGATTAATCGTCACTACCGGAATAGAATATTTCCACAGCTGTTGCTCCTTTCCCGTACTCTCTGAAATCAGCATCGTAAAATTCAATTAAGACTTGTCCGTCAAGAAAGGATCGAACTTCATCTTTCAAAACTCCCATTCCTACTCCATGGATGATCACTAATTTTCGAATTCTTCGACTTTTTGCTCGTTGAAAAAATGTACGAAGCTCGCGCATTTGCTTTACGACAATTTCTCCATTCGTTAAATTCCTGTGTGATTCTGTTATTTCTTCAATGTGAAGGTCAATTTCCCACACATCAACGGGCTTTCTTTTCCCCGTAAGAACTCCTTGTCGAACTTGATGTCTGATAGTCGCAAAAGACTCATCTTCATTAATCGCAACAATATCATCAGCGTTGAGATGATATTCTTCTCCATGAATAGGAGCAATTTCATCGAGGCGATAACTCTGGTCAAACCCTGTGTCATCTTTCACAACAACGAAGTCTTCACCAATCGATTGAACAATCCCACCACCGGGCTCATTCATAAAAACAATTTTCTGACCTGGTTTATAACGCATCAATACTCCACATTTGTGCTCCAATAATAACTGAAAGAATCCAAGGTGAAAGGAAGGATAACAACCAAAACACAATGATCAAGAATCTAAAAACCATAGAAGTATCCCGTTCAATCGGAGTAATTAAAACATTGTTCACTTGACTGGCTAAAATTGGCTCCGATTCTTCACTTGAAACTTGATCGATAAATTTCCGAAGTGCTGGCGTATGTTGCAGAACAACTTCCTTAATCTTAGAAAAATCTTGATTACTTAAAAGCTTGTAAGTTGTGGCATAATTGACACTTTCCCCTAACAATTCTTTGTGCATTTGATATTTCTTCTGAAGTGCTCTTACACGAAAAGCCATAAAAAATCCGAATGCACTAATAACATAGTAACCAGAATATGCGCCAATCACGATCAATGCTAGTGATGATAGTAAAGCAAAAATCATTAATAGTAACTCATTGACTCGTTTCACCAGTAGTTTAAACATTTGACCACCATCAAGAGGATCAAGTGGTAGTAGATTGATAACATTCAAAAGAATAAACAGCAATGCTGGCTCTGCTAACCAATTGTTATGAGGCGTCCATGATGAATACCAAAAAAGTAGATTTCCAATAATTATTCCTGGGAATGGTCCAGAAATAAGTACAATCAAGCTCTGCTTCTGCGAATAATTTGATTTTTTTCCTTGAACAAATGCCCCCATTAACGGAATAAACAACATTCGTACATTTTTATACCTGAATGCCTTCATCGCAACGAAATGCCCCATTTCATGAATAATCAAAACGATTAACAAATTGATAAGGAATAGGAATTGATCTTCGAAGAAAAGCAAAAATGCCATCACAAAGACCACTAACGAGAAAATCGTTAATGACAGACTACTTTTTGGAGCGTACTCCACTAAGTCAGGTTTTTCCGGGTAAAGGTCAAAATTTTGCATTCTCCACTAAAATATTGAGAAATACTGAATGTTTCATTAAAACTAGGAGAAATTATGCGTTCAGTGCAAAATCTTTTGCGAAATAGGTCAAAATACCATCTGCTCCAGCTCGTCGAATACTTAATAACATCTCAGCCATTGCTTGATCATAATCGAGCCAACCATTAGCGCTAGCGGCATAAATCATTGCACATTCTCCACTTACGTTGTATGCTGTAATAGGAAGGTTTGTCGTTTCACGCAGTGACTGAATAATGTCCAAATAACAAATTGCCGGTTTCACCATTAACATGTCCGCTCCTTCTTCTTCATCCAAAAACGCTTCAATCAGAGCCTCTCGCTTATTCGCTGGATCCATTTGATATGTCTTCTTATCACCCGCTTTTGGAGCTGAAGACAATGCGTCTCGAAACGGTCCGTAGAATGCACTTGCATATTTAGCCGTGTAGGATATTATACTGACCTCAGAGTATCCATTTTTATCTAAGGAATCACGTAGATATCCAACTCGTCCATCCATCATGTCACTAGGCCCGATGATATCAATCCCCGCTTGTGCTTGTGCTACAGCCATCTTTGCTAGAATAGGAAGTGATTCATCGTTTACAATTCTTCCATTTCGAACCAAACCATCGTGACCATCCGAAGAATAAGGATCCATTGCTACATCACTCATTAATTCAATTTGTGGAAATCGCTCCTTAATCGCACGGATTGCATGCAAGTAGAAATTTTCTTCCGCATAACTATAGGAAGCGACTGTATCTTTCAATTCATCCTTTACAGCTGGAAATAACACGAATTTATCTAGGCCTGCGTTGACACATTCCTCAATTTCCGGCAATAACAGATCCAATGACCAGCGATAATTTGAAGGCAAGGATTTGATTTCTGTCTTAATATTYTTCCCGTCTTCAATAAACAAAGGATAAATTAAGTGCTCAGTTCCTAAATTCGTTTCTGACACCATTCTGCGAATTGCTGATGATCTTCTGTTTCTACGTGGCCTTCTATTCATGATAAAAATTGATTGAAACAAAGGTAACAATTCGTTGCGAATATATATTTTTTGCTACTTTAGCAAGTATTGCCAAATCGTGAACAAAAAGTATGAAACAAAGCAAAATTCAAACGACTATCTTACCACTTGTTGGAGCCGTGATTATCGCGTGTGGAATAGTTGGATGTTCTGAAGATCCAGAAGTTGATTCGAACATTGTAGACAAAGAAGTATTGGATTTAGACGGATCGTTAAATTCTGTGTTTGACGGGAAAATATTTAGCATCCCTTCTCCCATTCAAACGGCTTATCTTATTCAAGACTTAGATTTAACATTCAATGACTCTATGTTGAATGATGACGGGAACGTTTCGAACTACGTAACCGAATATGCTCAAGCACTAAACCTTGGTGTTTATGGAGCTGATCTTGGATACGTTTCAATTTACGAAGAGAAAGGCTCTGCAATGCGCTACTTAACTTCGATTAGAAAACTGACAACTAAACTTGGATTAGAAAAAGCATTTGATTCGGATTTCATTTCGCGCTTTGAAGCGAGTAGTGAAGATCAAGACTCAATGATTCTATTAATGTCCGATGCTTTTGGTCAAGCAGATAACTTTTTGAAAAAATCAGATAGAAAATCTGTTTCGGCATTGGTTTTAGCAGGAGGTTGGATTGAGTCCTTGTATTTCTCTTGTGAACTTTACGATCAAAAGGCATCAGAAAAAATGCTTCGTCGTATTGGTGAACAAAGGCAAACATTGAGTACGTTGATTGATCTTCTTACTGAATACAACAAAGGACAGAAAAATGATGTGCTCATTGTTGATTTAAAAGGGTTGATGAGTTCTTTCGAGAAAATTGAACTGAACTACGAATACGAAGCACCTGAAACAAATGAAAAGGAGCGAATTACAACATTGAGACACCGCTTGACCGTAAAGGTTACGGATGCTGTCTTGAATGAAATTCGTTTGAAGATTACTTCTATCAGAAATAACATTATCAAAGCATGATTCGAATAAAAGGAATATTACTAATCACATTTGGACTTTTTACTCTTGGAGCATTTGCTCAAGATTGTGATGGTGTTGTGAGAGAATGCCAGCGTTTGCTTACAAAAGGAGACTTTATCTCTGATGGTCAAGTTTACACGGCCTTTTTGGATCGCGAAAGAGCTGAATTCAAAACAACATTGTACGGAGGAACAACATATCGCATAGCGGCTTCAGCAGGAACGAAAGATGATTTCGTATTGTTTTCGATCAAAGATCCTGAAGGACATACATTGTTTTCAAACCGCAACTATAAGAATGCTCCATACTGGGACTTTAGAGTGGAAGAAACAATTCCAGTTGTAATCGAAACTGAACTTGACCTTGACTTGAAAACTTCGGGTTGTGTTGTTATGATGATCGGCTTCAAGCGATAAACTTTTCTACATATTGAATTGAATGAGTGAACGTATTCTTCGTGCATTGATGCAGCTTTTTGCAATTATCGCGAAGGTTGATGAAGTACAACAAGATGATGCCGATGATACTGACATCGCTCCTACAATACGAAGTACAAAGGGAATCAAGATCATTGAAAGTTTCCTTAAATCTGAATTAAGTTCATCTGACGTCAATAAGTACCTCTCAATTTTTGAGAATTTCCTTAACGAAACTCGTGGCCGCCTTTTCTCGAAAAAGGGTGGAAATAAACGAACGTCGCTTCAAGCCGTAAAAGTTCTCCGGATTTGTTCCCAAGTAAATGAAGAATTGACACAACGTCAAAAGATGATTGTGCTTGTTCGGATTTTAGAGTTCATTAATTCGGATAATCAACAAACGGAAAAAGAACAAGATTTTGTTCGTACAGTTGCAGACTCCTTTAACATTAGTAATAAAGAATATACTGTTCTTCATCAACTTACCGCAGCAAAAGGAGAAACTCTAATAGACAACGACGGTCACTTTTATTATGTCCCAGGAGCATACTATGAGATGGAAGAAGCTCAAACATCAGTCGTTGATGGTTTGGATGCTCCAATTCACGTAGTAAATATTGAAAGTGTCAACACGATGTTTTTTCGATATTATGGGACAGACGAATTAATCATTAACGGTCAAATTGTTTCTATCGACAAAACATACTTGTTTAACATTGGTTCAACAGTTCGTACATCAAAGAGCAATCAAATATACTATAGTGACCTTGTTGCAAAGATTACTCATTTCGATATCAGCGAGGAGTTAACATTTACAGCACGAAATATTCTTCATTCCTTTGGAGGCGATCAAATTGCTATCCGACGTTTGAGTTTCTCTACAAATTCCGGGAAAATGATCGGAATCATGGGTGGTTCTGGTGCAGGGAAGACAACTTTGATGAATATCTTCAATGGAAAAATGAAACCGACCTATGGTACCGTTCAAATTAACGGTATTGATCTTCACGAGGATTCAAGCCAACTTCAAGGACTTATTGGAAATGTTAGCCAAAGTGACCTACTGATTGAGGAGTTGACTGTTTTTGAGAATTTATACTTCGCTGCTCGATTATCAATGGGCGGAGAAAATGGCGCACAAATCACGCATAAAGTTGTTCGATTATTGACAACAATTGGGTTGTATGAGGCGAAAGATCTTCGTGTTGGATCGCCCTTACAGAAGGTGATTTCCGGTGGGCAGAGAAAGCGCTTGAACATTGCACTAGAACTGATTCGAAATCCTCAGATATTATTTGTTGATGAACCAACTTCTGGGCTATCTAGTAAAGATTCAGAAAACATCATGGATTTATTGAAGGAGTTGTCACTTCGCGGAACGCTTGTTTTCGTTGTGATTCACCAACCTTCATCTACCATATTCAAATTATTCGATCGACTCTTGATTATGGATCAAGGCGGTCATTTAGTATACGATGGGATTCCATTAAATGCATTGGTTCATTTTAAAACACATTCGTATCAAGGGAATGCTTACGAGCGTGAATGTAGTTTATGTGGAAATGTCAACCCTGAACAAATTTTCAATTTGATTGATCGAAAGATTGTCGATGAATTCGGAATTGAAACTCCGGTTAGAAAAAAGTCTGCAGAAGATTGGCACCTACTCTATCATACGAATAAGGAGGATTCAATTGTCAATCAATATACAGATCAACCTGAAATCAGCACAAAATTACCAACTAGGCTACAGCAGTTCTTAAGTTATATAACGAGGGATTTCCTCAGTAAGATAGCGAACAAGCAATATTTGATCATCAACGGATTGATTTCACCAGTTTTGGCTTTGGTTCTGTCATTCTTCACAAAGTACTTTGCTAACAATAAGGGACACTCAGAATACTCCTTCTTTACAAATGAGAATATTCCCCAGTATATATTTATCAGTGTAATTGTCTCCATCTTTATCGGGCTTGTAATTGCCGCAGAAGAAATACACAGGGACAAGAAAATCCTTGAGCGAGAGCGCTTTTTAAATCTTTCAAAGAACAGTTATCTTTTCTCGAAGATGATTATCCTTTTTTCAATTTCGGCCATTCAATCCTTTATTTTCGTCATCATTGCGAATTCGATTCTGGAGATTCAAGGAATGTACTTTGATTATTGGCTCATCCTATTCTCTACTTCATGTCTTGCGAATCTCGCAGGATTAAATATTTCCAGTGCATTTAACTCAGCCAAAGTAATTTATATCATTGTTCCATTAGTTGTTATTCCACAACTATTGTTCAGTGGCGTAATTGTCAAATTTGATAAGCTTCACCCTTCTTTATCCAACGCAACTAAAGTTCCATGGATTGGAAACGTAATGGTTTCGCGTTGGTCTTATGAGGCATTGGCAGTTGAACAAGCAAGCAACAATCCCTTGGATACATTTTATTTTGATGCGCACGTTCGACAGAGTTCTGCAAAATGGAAAAAGGATTACTGGCTTCCAGAGGTTAAGCGCAACATGCGTTTACTTTATGATAGTAAAAACACGGACAAAGATGAAATTCAATTTTCTCGTGACTTAGTATATAATGAAATGGAGCGCGAAATCAGTTCTTGGTATCAGCTTTCCTGTGATGATTGTCTCGAATCGATTAAAATTGGAGAAACAGAAAGTGATTTCAAAGAAGTAATTAAGTACCTGGATATATTAGAAGCCACTTGGCGTGTGAAAGTGAATAAGCACAGCGATGTTATTCAGCAAATTATTGAGGAAATCGGCAAGGAAGAATTCATTCAACTTCGAGACAAATACACAAATGAGAGTTTGATGAATTTGGTTATGAACAAGATGGAAAACAATAAAATGATCATCAATAACGGTAGGATTTACCAAAACGATGAACCAATTTATAATATTCCTAGCAAAGAATCATCGTTCTTTTCAGCACATTTCTATGCGCCTAAAAAGTTCTTCTTTGGATACTTAGTTGATACCTACTGGATCAATTTAGCAATTATCTGGTTCATTGCATTCGGCATGTATATCGTGCTCTACTTTGATTGGTTGCGTAAGTTCATTGAGTTCACTCAGAAAATATTTGGTAAACTTCGTCGCAATAAAAAATCCAATTTCGCAGATTAAGCAAAATTGGATTTCTTGAATATGTTATTTTCGATTACATCAACATTCCACCACAAACATTGATTGTTTGTCCTGTAATATATGCTGACATATCTGAAGCTAAGAATACAGTCAAATCTGCAACATCTTTTGGTGTTCCTCCTCGTTTAAGCGGAATTGAAGCTCTCCATTCTTCCACGACCTTTTGATCCAACGTTTCCGTCATTTCAGTTTCAATGAATCCTGGAGCGATTGCATTACAACGAATGTTACGCGATCCTAATTCCTGAGCAACAGATTTAGAGAATCCAATTAATCCTGCTTTTGAAGCTGCGTAGTTTGCTTGTCCAGCATTTCCACTTACTCCAACAACAGATGACATGTTAATAATAGAACCTTTACGTGCTTTAAGCATTGGACGTAGAACCGCCTTCGTCAAGTTAAATGCCGATTTCAAATTAGTATCGATCACGTCATCCCATTGTTGCTCTGACATACGCATAAGTAGAGTGTCACGTGTAATTCCTGCATTATTCACCAAGACATCTACAGTTCCGAATTCTTCAATAACCGCATCTACAAGTGCTTGTGCATCATCAAATTTAGAAGCATCTGATTTAAATCCTTTTGCTACACCACCTTTCGCAGACAATTCAGCTTCTAGAGCGTTTGCTTTTTCTTCTGAAGAAAGATACGTAAAAGCGACTTTCGCACCTTGAGCTACACATGCTTCAGCGATAGACTTTCCAATACCACGTGATGCTCCAGTGATAATGACAACCTTATTTTCAAGTAAATTCATTTAGTTCCTTTTTGGCAAATATAATGAAACTCCCGTTCCCAAATAGAAGGAAAGTCCTGTTTCAAAATCTTGATGCACATACATCGGTATGTTTGTATAAATGAGGTATTTGATTTTGAATTGTAAACATACTTACCATATCCGATAGTAATCCGTTCATTTTATCGATGAATACCGTAAAAGGTTCGACGAAACCCGTGTTTTATTCATTAAAGACTTAAAACGCACTAACACATTGATACTATACGTACCTTGTAACAGGTTTAGTTGTAAAAGGTAGGTTAGGTATGAAAGCAGTAGATATTTTCTACTGCTTTCCCTTTTTATAGAATATCAAATGAGTTATCTAGTTGAAGAAACTCCACGTTAAACCAATTCTAATTCGCTGACCAGCAATAGGGTAATCAGTATATTCCGAAATATTTTTTGCATTCCAGAAGTAACCAATGTTTTCATACCGAACGAAAAATCTGAACGTACTGATCTCAATTGTTGTAAAGAAATGTGCGTTTGCCATTCCTTTAGTCAAAACAGGATCTTGATTCCAAGTGTATGCATCCATAGATGGAGTAAAGCCTCTAGGTTGGTACGCTGAAGTATATGAACCATCTAAACCAATCAACAACAAGAGTTTCTTTGCTTTAAACACGGTTGATTTATAGTACACCCGTGCATAAGTTTGAATTTGAGGTAAATATGTATTTGGCTCGATTGAATAGATCACCCTTGGGTGGAAATGAAATTTGCCTACTTGAAACTGTCCGAATGCACCAATTTGCAAAGCATTCAATGATCCAGTTTGATTCCACATCGTATCCTCGAAAATATATGCATCCCGAATGGACAAGGAATTAACCGATGCCCCTACTAAAATAGAATCGCCTTTAATTTTATAGGCTGCCGTCCCTCCTAGCATCAATCGATTCTCTAACTTAATCTCATCGAGTTTGTACGCGTAATTATTACCAAAATAGCTTCTTTGAAATGGTATTGGAGCGATCCGATCAATCGAAAGGTTTCCAGAAACATTCCATTTCAAATGATTGTAGTGAACACTTGCCTTCTCACTCATTGCCCCAAATCCACCAACGATATTCTGTTTGAATTTATTCCGAAGTAACAAGCGACCGAAATTCCAGCGTAAATTTGATTCGATATCAATTTCTGTTGTGTCGAAATCGTTTCCTAGGTTCAAGTTTGACCAGTACGTGTGTCCAATTTGAAAATCGATGTATTTATTTTGGCTAACGAAAAATGCGCCAGCAGAGTTTTGAATTCTTGCTAGGTTCAATCGGTCGTAAGTTGTAATGGAATCAATGTTGATCAGGTCATAAATCCCATACAGCGTATCAAGTTCGTGATATGCTCGGTATTTAATGTCGTATTGATGGCGTGTAAGCAATCCAAAACGATTAATGGACTCAGAGTTCAGATGAAAGTAGTTCGTTAGTGTAGCATTCGCGTATGTGTTTTTTGCGGCTGCATTTGATTTCCAAACAGGCGAAAAAGCCAGCCCGAAGGTTTCAATTAGCGTGTCTTTTATTACTGATCCATTACCGTCAAGTGTATCTGCGATTCTTCCGCCATTGTGATCAAGAGAATCGGTATAATAAGCTCCAGTCAACTTGAGTGTATACCAACTTGATTTCCATTCTAGATTCAAGTTGACACGGCTCGAGCTGAACGTTGAACTTCGTAAATATCCATTTCCGATATTTCTAGCGTAATCAATATTTAATACCAGGCTATCAGTGAATGATTGAACGTATTGTGCTCGAATGAACTGAGTTCCTTGTCCACCGAAAGAATAAGAAAATCCAATGAATGGTAATGCTGAAAACTTAAGTGGCTGATTCGGTATTGTTTGATTAAAGCGAAGTCCACCGAAGTCATTGTTCAAGCGATTAAGTGAAAATCCTTCAGCGCTCATGATTCCAATTCCTCCATCAAATGTAGTTGGAAGAGTTCCGGATAAAGCATCTGTTGAATCGACAGAGCCCAACATACGATGATTGTAGGATAGCGTATCATATTCGTATGTATACTGTCCAAATGAAGAGCTCCAGAAGGCTAAAAAGAATACAATTAGAAGTTGCTTATTCATCATTGAAAGTAAAGTTAAAAAAAAAGGACGCAACCGATATGAATCGGAGCGTCCTTTTAACTTCTTTCGAAATTGGTCGAATTATAAGTTATTCACCTTCACTTGCAAACCTGATTTCAAGTTAGCAGCTTTATTTTTGTGGATAACGTTTCTTTTCGCCAATTTATCAATCATACCGAAAACAGAAGGGATCATTTTTGTAGCTTCCCCTTTATCTTCAACATCACGAAGAACGCGAATAGCATTACGTGTTGTTTTGTGTTGGTACTTGTTACGTAGTCTCTTCGTTTCGTTTGAACGAATTCTTTTTAATGCTGACTTATGATTCGCCATTTTTTTCTTTTTTTATTTTCTTTTTTACTCTAACTACTGTAGCCCATAGGAGAATCGAACTCCTGTTTCCAGGATGAAAACCTGGCGTCCTAACCACTAGACGAATGGGCCCTAATTGATACTGCTACCAACTTGGTAGCCCATAGGAGAATCGAACTCCTGTTTCCAGGATGAAAACCTGGCGTCCTAACCACTAGACGAATGGGCCAACTAAAATTTCAACTTCCCGTTATCCGATTTTATTCGTTTTTGGGAGTGCAAATATATGTTGAATTTCTTTAATCATCAACAAGGATTGCATTTATTTTTTAATAAACTGCATTCTCGTCTGAGCTGAATTTAAACCCCAGGCGTTTACCTGTTGCAACTTGCAGATCAGAACTGATCATTTGAATTTGTCTAACAGAGATCTCTTGCACTGTTTTATACGGAGGTGTAACCAAGTCAAACTCAAGAGCAAAGGCCATTGAAACTTGTAAAATATGACGCGCAATATCGTCGTTCATTTTACTGTTTTCAAGGTCTCTAAACAAGAAGCCAAGCTGACCTTTTCCCTCTACAATAAATTTTTCTTCGTGATTTAAATAAACGCGTCCAATCAAATATCCGGCGTCATTTATTCTATTTTGCTCAAAAGATTCAGCCAGAAAATTATAAATATTGATCATTCCGAAGAATCCATTCGCACCATTTTCTTCAAGATATGGTGTTTTCCAGAGCGGATTTTCATCTGGAAGTTTGAAAACATTTCGATGTAATTGAAAAACGAGGACGTCGCTTCCTATTGAAACACGAAATTCATGCTTCCCTTTATCCTCAAGTTTCATTCGAACACGCGTATCGTCAACGGTCTTTTTTAGCGTTTCGAGCTCATCCAGCATTACCACCTTAAAGCGATCAAATACCTTCTCAGAATAGTCAGCAATATCCTGTTTCATCGCTGCTTTGTTCAAAAGCAAATCAATTATCCCTTCTCGGACTGTGTTTTTCTCTTCCATATTAATACGCTTTAGCAAAAATCACTCTTCCTTCAGAAGGTTTTCCAGTTACCATACATTTTCCTTTTTCGTCTTTTCGATCGAGAGGAATACATCGAATTGTAGCTTTTGTCTCCTGTTTAATTTTCTCTTCCGTCTCAGCTGTTCCATCCCAATGAGCCAAGAAGAAACCACCTTTAGCCTCTAATTCTTGTTTGAACTCATCATACGTCTCAACAGTATGCGTGCGTTCTGTTCTGAATGCCTTTGCTTTATTCAAAAGATTCACTTGAATTTCTGCAAGAAGCTTTTCAATAAAAGCATCTACCCCATCGAATTCAACAACCTCTTTCGTTTTTTCATCGCGACGAGCAACTTCTATATTCCCAGCTTCAAAATCACGCATCCCCATCGCTAAACGAACAGGAATCCCTTTTGATTCATATTCAGCGAACTTCCAACCTGGTCTTCTGTTGTCGTCATCATCGTATTTGAATGAAATACCTTTCGCTTTCAATTTCGCACCCAATTCCTTGAATTTCTCAGAGATTCTCTCCAAGTCTTCAGGTGTTTTATAAATTGGAATAGCCACAACTTGAATAGGAGCCAAATTTGGAGGCAATACCAAACCAGCATCATCTGAGTGCGTCATGATCAATGCACCCATTAGACGCGTTGAAACTCCCCAAGAAGTTGCCCAAACATAATCACGAACGCCATCTTTATCGGAGAACTTAACATCAAATGCTTTTGCGAAATTTTGACCCAAAAAGTGAGAAGTTCCAGCTTGAAGCGCTTTACCATCTTGCATCATTGCTTCAATACAATATGTTTCTAATGCACCCGCAAATCGTTCACTCTCTGTTTTCAACCCTTGAATGACTGGCATCGCCATATACTCCTCAGCGAAATCAGCGTATACGTTGTTCATCAACTCAGCCTCTGTAATTGCTTCTTGCTTCGTTGCGTGAGCTGTATGACCTTCTTGCCACAAAAACTCTGTAGTACGAAGAAAAAGTCTTGTACGCATCTCCCAACGAACAACATTCGCCCATTGATTGATTAGTATTGGTAAATCTCTATATGATTGAATCCAATTTTTATATGAATTCCAGATAATCGTTTCTGAGGTAGGGCGAATAATCAATTCCTCCTCAAGTTTCGCGTCTGGATCAACAATTATTCCGCTTCCATCCTCTGCATTCTTCAAACGGTAATGAGTAACGACTGCACATTCTTTTGCAAATCCCTCAATATGACTCGCTTCTTTACTTAAATACGATTTAGGAATCAACAGTGGGAAATAAGCATTCGAATGCCCTGTTTCCTTGAACTTTTTGTCCAACACATCTTTAATATTCTCCCAGATAGCAAACCCGTAAGGTTTGATAATCATACATCCTTTCACATCTGAATGTTCAGCTAGATCAGCTCTGCCAACTAATTCATTGTACCATTTAGAATAATCCTCTTCTCGTGTTGTATATTTTTGGGCCATCTTCTCGTTATCGGTTAATTTAAGAGGAACAAAGATAGAAAATTAGGATGGTTTCGAATGTATAGAAATGAAAAAAGGGAGATCCAGAGACCTCCCTTGTAATATCTAAATTGACTTAGATTATTTTACCACTTCCAAACAAACCGTTTGAATCATATCATCCACGAAACGAATAGATAAGAAGTACGTTCCGTTTACAAATTGAGAGGCATTAACCATCGCTTCAATTCCCGATAAACCTCTAGTATAAATCCAATTCCCGGAAAGATCAGAGGTGTATACTGCTTCCATTTCAGATGAACTACTTCCCGCCAAAATCACAGAAAGTAAGAATAGAATATTTTCACCGGTCTATTTTTCACTAAGACACGTGACAAACCAAAAACGACAAAATAATATTAGGTATTCAGAACCCTCATCGCCTCAGCAAAGGAAACTTTATTTAATTTACTGTAAATCCAAGCTGAAACATTGAAGTATTCCAAAATTGCGCGTTCATTGTGATCCTCGAGCAATTCTTTTATCTCCTTATCCATTTTTTCGAAAATTTCCAATTGGTTCACACTAGTATGTGTTTTTGACAATTTTCGAATGTGCCTGATGCACGTATTTTCAATTTGATAATCCCTGTCGTGCTTACTAAGGTAGCGATTGGTTGATTTCACTACATAATCAAGGAAGTCATAGTTTTCAAGCTCATAATGGATCACAAGGTTGAATAACCGTGCGAAACTGTAGATGTCTTGACGTAAATTCTGCTCGTTATCATTCAGAACTTCATTCAAATATTGAAGTGCCTTTTTGTATTCTCCAATTCCGAAATAACTATACGCCTTATTGTAGGTTAAAACTAATTCCATTTCCTTGGATATCTTTTCACCGTAGGCATTCTGCTCTTTTTCGATGGCAGGAATTAACTCAACACATTTCTGAAACTCTCCTTGGGAATGCAAAAGAATCAACTCTTGACTCGCGACATTTCCAAAAATTCTAACGGAGATATCTACCGAATTAAATCCTTTTCGATCTGTTAATGCACGAATATCTCGAATGAGGTTTTCAGCCATCTCAAACTCTTTGCTGTCTATGTAGCAGCGAAGAAGATGAAAAAGCGTCATGACATATCGTTGTCCAGAATCTTGTTTTATTAATGGGTTATTATCTAAAATTTCTCTAGTTCTATTGAAAAATTGAAAGCTGTCGTTGTAATTCCTATTTGTTGCTGCACATAAGCCTTTAATGTAGTAACACATCGAAGCTGCTTTCGTAGACAAGGCCGTATTCTTACCTTTAATCAAGTGGTAATCAGCTATTTCTTCAACCAAATCACGTTCCCTTTCATTTCGCGTAAACCCTCCACTCCTAAAAATCAAGTTGATTTTCGAATAGATGATTGTGTATTCTGCAAGATTCCTAAGTTTAGCGATCACCATTTCTTCTTCAGCAACCAACTTGTCCAGGTCAGTTGAAAATTCACCTGCTTCGTAAGCAGATTCCAACAATCTTTTTTCCCAACTAATTAATTCGAACCAATAATAGAATTTTTCATACTTCTCAGCTGTAGATTTTGCGCGAACTACAAATTTCTCACATTCGCGATAAAGCGCTTTATTGTATAAAATCTCTACGTTCTTGATCTCTTGCTTCAGTGTACTATTTACAGATTGCTCACTGTAGTAAGCTCGAAGGCTCTTTAGAATTAATTTATAGAGGTGGTTTTTCTCAGATGGAAGGTGTTTAATGAACGTTTCACCTTTGAATTCATTCTTTAATTCCTGCTCCTCGTAGAGATTTTGTTTCTCAATGAAATCAAATATTTTCAAGTAATTCTTATCTCCAGACTGCAAGGAAGAAGACAATTTGAAAAAGCGCTTTTCAGACTTCGTTAATGACTTGATCAATTTAAACAACTCAGTAGAAGGCTTCATAAAGGAGATTTTAGAGATACTTTAACGCCTAAATTAAGCATTAAGAATGAAATGATAAAGGTATCTTAACCAATATTTCATTTTGCGGTAATTCGTAGTACTTCTTGCGTGTAGCTTAATAAGCTTGAAATCCTACTAAAAAATGATAGCGTTGAAAATACAAGAAAGGCCTTGGTTTCCCAAGGCCTTTCGCAAACAACAACAAACTAAAACCGTCCGGATTAAATCATCGGAGGGTAACTTTATCACCGACAGACAAAACAACATTATTGTCGGTGAATCCGTTCATTCGCGCAATTGATTTGGCTGTTACACCATACTTTTGCGACAATTGATTAATGGAAGTCTCTTCCTTAACCGTAATTTCTTTTTTCTTCTTGAACCATCCGCCATCACGTTTTGGTTTCAAGTAAATTTTATCTCCTTCTTCAAGAAAATCTTTCTTTGAATCGAAATCATTGTATCGATACAGTTGACCCAATGTTAAATCAAATTCTTGCGAGATTTTGTAGAATGTATCTCCTTTTTTTGCAACGATATATTTCGTCTTCTTACCTTGAATCGTTACTTCATGTTTATTAGACATTGATTCGCGAGCTGCAATTAACTCTGGTTGAGCAATGATTTCAGGAATCAAGCCTCCTTTATCATATTGACTCAATTCTAAATCTTCAATTAGCTTAATCAATAACTGAGGATATTGTGGATTCGTTGCGTAACCTGCTTTTCTCAACCCTTTCGCCCAGCCCTTATAGTTTGTCATTTCGAGATCAAACAAAAACGCATAGCGATCATATTTGTTCAAAAACAAACTGTGATCCTTGTACGAATCACCTGCTGAATTGTATACACGAAAGCACTCACCTTTCGAATCGTCGTCCATGTACATTTTATCTCCGGTCCAACCGTGACATTTAATTCCGAAGTGATTTTTGCCTTTAACGGCTAATCGAGAATTTCCAGAAGCACTTTCCAAAATCCCTTGGGCTAATGTAATACTTGCAGGAATGTTGTGCTCCTTCATTTGCTGAATAGCTTCAGATTTCCATTGATCGACATAATCGCTTTTGGATAGTTTCTGATGCGTATTCGCTTGACTAGAAATAGCCAGAAGCACGCTAACTGAGGTGAGAAATAATTTCATAATGTTGTTGTTTTGCATTTCTTATTACGCTAGTTTCTCGAATTGGTTACGGTAAATTGTTGAAAACTTTGTTTTTGTTGTTCATAACTCATCAAAGTGAGTGTTTACAAGACATTCTGTCAGTCTAAATCAGCCTACACTGTCAAAAATTCAGTATTTATGAATAGATTTCGTAGTGGTTCGGAATTTGACGATTCGATAGAAAACAGATTTAATGGATATCAATAAACTTACGATTCGAACGCAGGAAGTACTTCAGAAAGCACAGAATCTTGCTGTTGAATCAACAAATCAAATAATCGAGCCTGGACATATCCTAAAAGCAATGTTCGAGGTAGACAGAGATGTTATACCCTATATATTAAATGAATTAGATGTAAATCAAGGCATTCTGAAACTTGCTACATCTAAAATAATAGAATCATATCCACGCGTAACAGGTGGGCAAATGCACTTATCGAGTCAATCAAATAAACTATTTGACAATGCCTTCAATGAAATGAAGCAATTCAAAGACGAGTTTGTTTCATTAGAGATTCTCTTTTTCGCACTCACCTATTCTACTGAATCGATCGGTGAATTATTAAAGGATAATGGCATCACACGTAAAAAATTAAAAGAAAGCATTATGAGTTTAAGAAATGGCGATTCCGTGACTTCACATAGTCCAGAAGGAACGTACAAATCTTTAGAGAAGTTCGCGAATAATTTAAATGAAATGGCGAAAACAGGAAAACTAGATCCTGTGATCGGTCGGGACGATGAAATTCGCCGGGTTTTGCAAATTCTAACAAGAAGAAGAAAGAACAATCCGATTCTTATTGGTGAACCTGGAGTTGGAAAAACGGCAATTGCTGAAGGAATTGCGCATCGAATTGTTGAGGGTGACGTTCCTGAAAACCTTAAGAGTAAAATCGTTTACTCCTTGGATATGGGTTCATTAATCGCCGGAGCGAAATACAAAGGTGAATTCGAAGAGCGCTTGAAAGCAGTGATCAAAGAAGTCACAAATGCCGAAGGAGAGATCATCTTGTTCATTGATGAAATCCACACATTGGTTGGCGCTGGAAGCGGTGGCGAAGGTGCAATGGATGCAGCGAACATTTTGAAACCAGCTTTGGCTCGAGGAGAACTTCGAGCAGTTGGTGCAACAACTTTGAGTGAATACCAGAAGTATTTTGAAAAGGACAAAGCATTAGTGCGTCGTTTTCAAACAGTATTGGTTGAAGAACCGAATACGGAAGATTCCATTTCAATCTTGCGTGGGATTAAGGAAAAGTACGAGAATCATCACAAGGTGCTCATCAAAGATGAGGCAATCATCAGTGCTGTTGAACTTTCTCAGCGATACATTACTGAGCGACAACTTCCAGACAAAGCAATTGACCTAATTGATGAAGCAGCATCTAAATTACGGATGGAAATCAACTCAAAACCGGAAGAACTGGATGAGCTTGAGCGGAAAATCATGCAATTGGAAATCGAAAAAGAAGCCATCAAGCGTGAGAACGACACCCATAAAGTAAATACACTTAATCGCGAATTAGCAGAATTGGTTGAAAAACGAGATGTATTCAAAGCTAAATGGCAATCCGAGAGAAACGTAGTAGACGCAATTCAAACAATTAAGAAAGACATTGAGAACCTGAAACTGGAAGCGGATCAAGCTGAGCGATCAGGGGATTACGGAAAGGTTGCTGAGATTAGATACGGCAGAATTAAAGAAGCGGAAAAGAAACTAGACGCGACGAAGCAAGAGTTAATATCTATTCAAGCGGACTCCAAGATGATCAAGGAAGAAGTTGATGCGGAGGAAATTGCTGAAGTTGTTTCGAAATGGACGGGAATTCCAGTGAACAAAATGTTGGAAGGAGAAAAAGCAAAACTCCTTCGACTGGAAGATGAACTTTCTAAACGCGTTATTGGTCAACACGAAGCAATTGGAGCATTGTCAGATGCTGTTCGACGTTCTCGCGCAGGCTTACAGGATGAAAAACGCCCAATTGGGTCCTTCATTTTCCTAGGAACAACAGGTGTTGGTAAGACTGAGTTAGCGAAAACTCTCGCAGATTACCTCTTCAATGATGAAAACGCCATGACCCGAATCGACATGAGTGAGTACCAAGAGAAGCATTCTGTGAGTCGATTAGTTGGAGCGCCTCCAGGATACATTGGTTACGAAGAAGGTGGACAATTGACGGAAGCTGTTCGAAGGCGCCCCTACTCGATTATTCTCTTTGATGAAATCGAAAAAGCACATCCTGATGTTTTCAATGTTCTTCTCCAAGTACTGGATGAAGGAAGATTGACAGATAACAAAGGACGGACAGTCAATTTCAAGAATACAATTATCATCATGACTTCGAACATGGGATCAGATTTGATTCATGAAGAGTTCGAAGGACTTGATGAGTCTGAATTTCCACGTGCAGCAGAAAAAGCTGAGTTAAAAGTATTGGAATTATTGAAACAAATAATTCGACCTGAATTCTTAAATAGAATAGACGAAACGATATTATTTCTCCCACTCACAAAACAAAACATTCGAGAGATCGTTACATTACAAGTGAAGGGACTTCAAAAACGGTTGGCAAACCAGGGAATAAACTTGGTTGTAAAGGATGAAGCACTTGATTGGATAGCAGAAGCTGGATATGATCCATTCTTCGGCGCACGACCAGTTAAACGTGTAATTCAAAAGCACGTAATGAATGAATTGTCAAAAGCAGTACTTGGTGACAAGATTGATTCCAGTAAGAATGTCATAATGGACATTTTTGATGGTCAAATTGTTTTTCGCAAACCGATAAATGAGGAAGAAGAAATTATCCTTGACTAGAACAATTAGTTAAAAGTTACATGAGGGCGTTTTCCGATAATTATCGGAAGACGCCCTTTTTTATGTCCTAATCTATCCGTATTTTCGGAGAACTTATGAAACGAGTTCGAATTATTGCTTCTACCTTAAGCTTGATTGCTTTTTTGTTATGTGCTTGGTCTCTCTTTGAATTATTTCAAGAAGGTGATGACTTGGTTGGAACATCAATTAACCTCGTCTATTTCTTTACCCTGCTGATTTCCTTTTTGTGCTTTCGAATTTCCCTGGGCTATTCTACTCGCATCAATCCAATAATCGCTGGACTTTCAATAGCTATAATTGGCTTAGGAACATATACATGGATTTATCCACCAGAACTGTTAACACTTGGAAAAATCACCTTGGGACTGATTCCATTATTACTTGGAACCACCTTAATGCTGATTGTTAAAGCTGCATCGAAATGGTCTAGAGTTCTACAGTTACTGCTTGGAGTTATTGCGGTGACCTTATCAAGTTGTGTTTTCCTTGGAGTGAATGAAACATTAATCTACACCTTCGCACTTGCCGGAATAATCCTCGCTTCTTTATCAGTGGTGGCGTATTTAATTTTCGCTCGAACTAGTTGATATACGTCCCATATCCATGAAGGCGTTTCATCCAATATTCTGATTTTTCCACATCCGTGATAATAATTCCACTTCCAGAACTAGCATGGATCATCTGAAGAGGTCGCCCAATATTCGAAACAACAATTCCAACATGCGAAATCCCCGATCCATTATTAAAGAAAACAAGATCGCCTTTTTGCACATCTTTTGCTTTCAGCTTTTTAGATGTAACATACTGATCTGCAGCTCTACGTGGTAAAGTCACACCGTTCTGGTCCATAACATAAGACGTAAACCCTGAACAATCAAACCCACCAGGTTTACTACCGGCCCAAACATAAGGAGTTCCTAATTGCTGTTTTGCAACAGTCATGATTTCTCCACGAAGACCAATAATCTCTACGCTTTCAACTTCAGTTGTTGCCGGTACCACAGCAACATGATTTGCTGAATTCCCAGCATCTACATTGGGAACATCTTCAAATAAACGATCAATTAATTCCTGTACCTCTTCAAAAGATTCTTGATTCCCCATTCGCTTGAGGTCAGCGGTCCACGAAATCAAATCAGACCGAAGCCATGAAAGTTCATACATGTGGGCATTGAATATTTTAGTTCCGTCTGAAGACCGTTTCACATCGATAAAAAGTTTCTCTGCCGTTTCTAAAGCTTCAGGATGACGAGATAACCAAAATCCATTTTGACACAATTGAAACAAGCTGATACTTCGGTAATATGTGGGCATCATTGAATAATCGTATTCAGGTTTGTCCAATAAACGACCCGAAACACGGTATGTACGCTTGTAATGCCCTTGCGAGTAATACATTTCCAAACGATCGAAATGTTTATTTTGACCGAATGCCGAATTCATCGTGAAAACGAACATAGCAATGACGAAAATCTTTAAGCTCTGATACATACATTGCGAAATAACGAAAAAAACAGACCAATTTGACCGATCAAAAAAAAATCAATTCACAAAAACCGTGTTAATTAGAACTTGTGAGTTTAGAATTAACATATTTTGCCAATATTTTACTGATACTTTCGAGAGAAATCACGTTATTTATTTTCTAGAATCATATTTGATTCATATTCCACGTATATAAACTTTAATATGATAAAATTATTTTCCCTTGTTGCACTGATTGGAACCTCAGTATTTAGTTATTCTCAGATCGATAAATCCAAAATTGCAACTACACAAAAGTTTGATGAAGTACTCACTTATGTTAACAGCTTATATGTTGATGACGTGGATACTGAAAAATTAACAGATGCTGCAATCGTTGCCCTTCTTGAAAAGTTAGATCCTCACTCTAAGTTCATTTCTAAAGAAGAAGTAGATGATGCGAATCAGTCAATCAATGGGAATTTTGTTGGAATTGGAATTCGTTTTCAAATCTTGCGCGATACATTAATGGTTGTTGCAACAATTCCTGGAGGTCCTTCTGCAAAGCTTGGGTTAATGCCGGGTGATAAAATTGTGAGGATTGGAACGGAAAACGTGGCTGGAATTGGTTTAAAGAATAGCCAAGTGCGTGATCGATTGCTGGGAGATCGTGGTACGAAAGTTACTGTTGCAGTTAAGCGTAAGAAAAAAGCATCTCCTATTGATTATGTGATCACTAGAGATATAATCCCTGTCAATTCTGTAGATGCATCTTACATGATAAATGATAAAACTGGATACATCAAACTCAATTCATTCTCTAGATCTTCTCATAAAGAAGTGAAAAAAGCCATCCGTAATTTGAAAGAAGCCGGAATGACAAACCTCATATTTGACCTTCAAGGAAATGGTGGTGGATTGCTCTATGCTTCGAAATATTTGGCAGATGAATTCTTGTCTGATAATAAGTTGATTGTTTATTCAGAAGGACGTGCTCAGCCCCGCGCAGATTTAAGAGCTGAAAAGAAAGGACTTTGGGAAGATGGACGTTTGATTCTTCTGACAAATGAATATTCTGCATCGGCGAGTGAAATTTTATCAGGTGCGATTCAAGATTGGGATCGAGGATTGATCATTGGACGACGAACATTTGGTAAAGGACTTGTTCAGCGCCCGATTGATTTAACAGATGGTTCACAAATTCGCTTAACAATTGCTAGATACTACACACCAAGTGGGCGTTCAGTTCAAAAATCATATGAGAATTTGGATGATTATAGAAATGACCTATTGAATAGATATGATCGAGGAGAATTTTCTAACGAAGACTCAATTTCCCTTCCTGATTCTTTGAAATATTATACGTTAATAAACAAGAGGACTGTTTATGGTGGTGGTGGAATCATGCCGGATCACTTTGTTCCATTGGACACGACTGAATCGAGTGATTTATTGACATCATTGATCCGTTCTGGGTCATTCAACAGTTATTCTTTGACTTACGTAGATGAAAATCGAGAAGAAATTTTGGTAGACTACCCCACTTTTGCTGATTTCAAGAAGAAATTCGAGGTGGATAAAAAGTTTATGTCCAAGTACTTGGAATACGCCAAAGAACAGGACGAAGAAATGGAAATGAACGAGGAGGAAATGAACACAAGCAGGTCCTTGATTAAACTTCGAATGAAAGCATTGATTGCACAGAATATTTGGGGATACAATGAATTCTATCAGATTTACAATGATTCAAATGAAATACTTCAAAAAGCAATCGAAGTAATTGAATCAAGAGAGTACAAATCAGCATTGAAATCTCAAAAATAGTCCAATCTATTTATTAATTTTGACTGAAGAAAGTTGAATACATTATGAAAAAAACAATTGTTTCCATTTTTGCCTTAGCAGCCCTATTGACTGCTTGTAGTGAGCCTGATAATACAATCATCAGTATGGAGGGTGAAGTTATATCAACAGTAACCGCTGATGCTGAATCAAATGCCAAATTGGACAAAGAGTTGTCTGGCTTTGAGAAAGAAGAAGCTGCACGTGCTAAGGAAAAGGCAGAAAACATTACGACCTTGAAATTCGATAAAGTACTTCACGATTTTGGAGAAGTTGAATCGGAAGTTAAGAATACGACTTCATTCATTGTAACGAATACAGGAAATAAGCCATTAATCATTAGTGATGTTTCAACTACATGTGGCTGTACGACTCCGAAGAAACCTGAAGGACCAATTGCTCCAGGAGCATCAGATGAGATTCAGGTGACATTTAAGTCGAAGCCTACGCAGAAGAACGAAATCAAGAAAACGATAACGATTACTGCCAATACAGCTGAGCGTGTTCACAAAGTGGATATTCGTGCATTTGTGAAGTAGGATTCGATTTTAGATCATTCCTTTTTTCCTAGTTTCAATTTAACGACTCCGATAATTTTATCGACGTATTCAACGACTTCGGGTTCCATTTTAGTGACATAAATCACCAGTGGGAATAAAATTACGACTAGAATCGAATTGGCGATCATTGTGAGCCACATGTTTCCTAAATCAAGATCAAGCCAAATCAAGGAAACCAACACGATTGCGAACAGTACTATGACCTTCAGTTGATTCAATTTGAATGGGTGAATTTTATACCATTTCCAAACAAAGAAGAGCCGAAGCAAGTTATACAACAAATAGGCAATTGTTGTTGATAATGCCGCACCAGAAATACCCCATTTTGGGATAAACAAGACATTTAATACGTAGACAACAACGATAAGGCTACCCGTAAAGATTATGTCGTATCGATATTTCTTTGAAGTCACCAAAATTGTTCCATTCAACCCCATATACATATCGACAATCCTTCCGATCATCAACATTAAGAATACAGGGATTCCAAATGAATATCCCTTTGGGAGTAAACTGAAAATTTCATCAATGGAAACCCAAGTACCTAGAAACAGGAACAATCCTATGAATAAGGTCACTGAACTTACACGTTTATAAAGTTCATTCATCTTGACCATGTCTCGATCTTTCCAATACTGCGCTACTATGGGCGAGCTGACCCTCATGATGGCGGCATACGGAATCATCAATGCTCGAATAATGTAAAGCACGATGCTGTACACTCCCAAATCAGCTAACCCGATAAGTCCAGCAATCATAATTGAATCAAGCGAGATGACTAGAATAGCAGCAAGTGTATTCATGTAAGAATACATGGAATATACAAGTATGATTTTTTGAAATTTCTTCGGAATTGAGATGGACTTGAGACTCACGTGCCATTCATTCAAATAGATCATATATCCAATTAGAAGGACTACTGGTATAGCCTGGGAAAGACAAATAAGTACAACTAAGATGTGAAAATCGAACCACGCCAGTGCATAAAACAAAAGAATGATAGTGGTTACGATACGAAGAATGAAATCATTGGCAACGACTGCGAAAACATTCTTGTACAAACCTCGCAAGTAGTTTTCTAACAACTTAAAGATCACCATGAAAGAACCAACAGGAATTACCCAGTAATAATACTGAACAAACCTAGAGGACCTGGATTCGAAATACACACTGATACTGTCTTTAAATAGGATAAACACCAAAGAAAACAGAATAACTCCGACCAGAGCGATTATTAAATTGAGAGACAGAAAGCCGTAATGTTTTCGCTTTGGGTTGAACAAATAAGGAAAAAATTTCCACGTAGAATTAATGGATCCTAGATTTGAGAATTGAGCGAACAACAGACTTAAGGATAGTATTAAATTGATAAGTCCAACCTCCTCTTGTGAAAGTAAGATTACAAAAAGTAGAACCTTGTTGACATATCCCAACAACATACCGATGTAGGATATTATTGTTGTTCTCAGTGCGTCTTTTTGAATTATCCCCATTAATCATTAATTATCCTTAATATCCGATTATACAGGATTTCGTGTCCTACTTTATCAAAGTGAATTCCATCAGGAATGTTACCTCTGTCAATATCATCAGTCAGAAGAATAGAAACTCGATTTAACTCTTTATATTTTGAATTCAAGCGTTTGTTCCACTTCTCTACTCGCTTAACACTTCCTGGCAACTGCTCTTCGATCCTTTGACTTGGTACATTAACACCTATACAAATTATGTGTGCCTTTGAATATTTCAGTAGGTTATCTAACAATTCGTCATGTGCACGTTCGAACCGCTTAAATCGATACCAAGATCTTCTAAAACGAAGATTAACAAGGGTTGATCTGAATTTTGATTCAAAATATTTAATGCCGCCTTCAATAAAATGCCCGACATTGCTTCGCTTGGTTTTGAAATATAAATACTTGTACAATCCTAACGACATACTCCTTGAGCAAAGTTCGTTGATTCCAAAATTTAAAATCACCACGTCCGGATGATGGATAAGGTAACTGTCAATAGACCTTGAAGACTCTCCAATTAGTTTATGTCCTCGAGAAATATTTGCAATTTCATGCGATAAACAATTCCCTAAGAGTATCGAATAGCTCTCACCGTCTTGAGGACGAACACGAGATACAACTGAGTTCCCATCAATCACTATTTTCTTCAATCTTTTCTCCAAAAGTCTTTTTTAATGTCCCTAACTGGTACAATTCGTTTTTATTCAAAGTTAATATAATTATCAAGTGACGGTTGATACGAGCATATCCGTTAATGGTGATTTGTAGATTGTTTTTCTACTCAACCCAATAACGATTAAAGCTTAAAGCTTTTCTTAATGACAATTAATTACGTTGTCCCCCATCATTGTAAAGAATATAGGTCTGACTTGCTACACGAATAAAATCACAGACTAAACAGATGCTCATTTACAAAGCCTATAATTGTATGTTTATCGTGCGTTTGACTCATGCCCTTGTGTATTTTTAACTATCTTCATATCCAAGATTGTTTCTGCTTAAGACACAAGCCATCCTGTACACTTATCTAGTAATTGAAATCATGATAAAGAGAATTACGCATTACTTTATTCCTGCGTTTTTGGCCATTTATTTTATTTTAGCCTTCTTAACAATTGTGTTAAAATCGAAAAGTGAGATTTTCCCTTTTTTTTCCTTTAAACTCTATTCGAAAGTACCCAATGGGTTTACTAAATACGATATACTTTACAACAAAGGTGAAGAGAATGAGTTCTATTTAATTAATGAAAACGCAACTCTGAACAAACTTGAAAGAAAAAACTTCATGTACAGAATGAACTTATTAGGAAGTCAATATGAAAAATCAGGAAAGCTTTCTGTAGAAAACTATTCAGATTTTTTATCTGAAGGTGAAACAGCTTTCTTGGTGAAGGTTTCTGGAGACTATATTAAAGCAGTACGAGATAACGAATATGTTGTTGAAATAATTATGGAACTAAAATGATTAAAACGATTATCAACACATTCTGGCAAAGCACCATTATTAATGGGGAAGATTTCCTAAGGCTAGACGCAAAAAAAAATGACAGGGTGAAATTTGTGACTCACCTCTTTTATTTCCTTGTTTTTTTGACATCCATTCAATCATTTAGCCCATTCTATCAGGTACCTGAATGGTATACTATGGTGGACTCTCCACATTTATTTCAGCCTATTTGGAGCGTAAAGTGGATTTCTACAGAGAACTGGGAAACCTGTATAAGATTAATTTTATCCGCCTTTTTAATTAGCTCTCTTGCTGGGGTTCTTTTGTGGAGTAGATCGAGAATAATTCGTATCAGTGTTTTTTTATCATTCTTTTTCTATTTGTCATTGATCTCTTCCTTTGGAAAAATTGATCACTATCTTCACCTCACACTCATTGCTTCATTTTTGTTCATTTTCATTCCAAACGCAAAATCGAAAGACCCGGAAAATGTAACCCGTGCGAAAGTGTTTTTTGGAATGCAAACCCTTATTCTGCTAGCTTATTTCGTTTCAGGATTTTTTAAAATTTACGGAATAATTGATCAAGAAATCCTAGGGGTGAAATCTGCACTGTCTCCAGATAGTCTAGCACAAACGATAAGTAAAACTTCGTTGGCAGCTAATACCGACTATTTCTTGCAGTCTTATATTCTAAACAAACCGTCATATCTGTATTCTGCTCTTCTGATCCTTGGTTATATTATTGAGTTTTTCTCTATTTATGTAATTTTCAAGCCTAGACTTCACAGAATTTGGGGACTAATACTAGTTCTATTGCATGTTGGTATATTGCTGACTGTAGGTCCCGATTTTACGAATCAAATATTCATCGTAGGAATCTTTCTTATGTTTAGCCCTTTTGCTAATACTGACACTGATCTAATTAATGACTTTTTAATTGTTTATAGAAACATCAAACGCAAGTTTTCTACAAAAACAAAGGAGTACATTGTTTTTTATGACGGGGAATGCCTAATGTGTTCAGGTTTTCTGAAATTCCTTTCTAAATTCCCCTTACCAAGGGAAATGAAAATCTCCCAATTACAAGGTGCCAGGTTTGAACAATTAAAGAAGGGAAAATCAGGCTTATCAGAAATCGACTCCATAGTTGTGTTAGAAATCAGGAATAATGACGAGGAAATTATTAGGATTAAAGCCAACGGGATTCTTTGGGTTCTATCAAAAGTGAATAAAGGGTTTTTACCAGTCAAATTGCTCTACAATATATTCCCGTTTTTCGGAAATTGTATCTACGACATTGTGGCAAAGTACAGAAAGAAAACAAGCCCAGACAGCTGTCCTATTCCTCCTCCTGAAATTAGAGAAATACTACTAAAAGAATAGTACACCTACCTTATTGGGATATTCAAATTTATTGATGAAGTACGTTACTTTGTGTTTTTTATCAATACCCCTCAGATTTTCTTCTATGAAACAAAGTAATATTAACAAACAAACTTTATTTTTAGGTTTTTCGAATTAAAAGTGATCTTACACAACTTACCCTAGTTTTTTGGTGAAAATGATAGAAAGAAGTCCAAAAGTATTAATTGTCCTCGACAATGATTTCGCTCCAGACATCCGTGTCGATAATGAGATCAAGATACTACAGCATGCTGGATATGAGATAACATTACTATGCTTCGCTTTTAATAGTAAAGTCTACTCTCAAAATGAAGCATACACTATTATTCGTGTACCGATAAAGAAATCATATAAGAATCGTCTCTTTTTCTTTGCGTCTTGGCTTCCTCTTTATACTAATTTATGGAGCAAGCATATTATTAATGAACTCAACAACGGGGACTTTGATTTAATATACGCACACGATCTCTATATGATCGCTCCTGTACATAGATCACTCGAAAAATTAAAGTCGAAAGCGAAATTCATCATAGACCTTCATGAACATTTCCCTGCAGCTATCGAATCCTATTCATGGACTAATGGTTTCTTAAGGAGAATGTTGTCTCAACCAAGGATTTGGTACACTCGAGAAAAGAAAGATCTTCAGCATCCTGATTTGTGCATTACGCTAAGTGATACATTTTCAAATAGGTTGAGTGAAATTGCTAAGAGGAGTATTGATGATTATTACGCTTTCCCAAATATTACTCCCCTTAAGCCTTTAGTAGATTTCAACACTCAATTGGACTATAATCAAAGTGACGTAGTTTTCTTGTATTACGGTGCAATTGGAGATAGAAGGGGGATTTTTGATCTATTCGAAGCTTTTTTAGAAGTAATTGAGAAATGTCCTAATGCAAAACTACTACTTATCGGGCCTGTAGATAAATCGGATAAGTCAAAATTTGAGAACTATCTAAACAATCCGAAAATTGCCTCAAACGTAAAGTACATCCCTTGGATTGAAAGCAAATACTGGCAGAATTTTGCCGAGGAGTCACATTTTTGTTTGGCTCCATTTCTAGTTAACCCACAGCATAATTCAGGAGTTGCTAATAAAATTTACCAGTATTTACAAGCAGGGAAATTTACCATCGCTTCAAACTGCACACCGCAGCAAATACTGTTAGAATCCTACGATGGTGGCATCATTTTTAAAAACCAAAAGGAGTTTGCTCAAGCCCTCGAAAAATGTTATTTCAACAAAGAAACATATATTCTCAAGGGGGAAAATGCGAAGGTAAAATTCAATCAACGAGATGATTATCAGGAAAACATGAATTCATATTTGGACCGAATTCAACAATTACTTTTGAAGTAATAATCGTTAATTATACGTTCTCTGTTAACTTTCTACCATTTCTCCAATCCCAAAACAACATTCCTCCAATTAACAATAAGATCAATACAGACCCCACAATCGCCATTGTTTTAGCCGTGTGAAACTTCGGAACATCAAATTTAAACTCAATTTTGTGCTTTCCACCATCAACTTCTAATCCGCGAAGTGCATAATTCACTTTGATGATTTCTTTTTCTTTCCCATCAACATAAGCTTTCCAACCATCTTTGTAGTACATTTCTGAAAAGACGATGAACTGTTTTCCGTTTACATCTGCCGAATAGTTGATTTGATTTGGAGCGTATTTCGTCATTTCCACAGTTCCTTCTTTCGAGAACTGTTTCTTACTCAGTTTTTTCGCTTCAGAATCTAGCATCACTGCTTTTGTAGAAGGATTAAATTGACTGTCCAAAGTTATTTCAACGAGTGATTTAAATGAATCGAGAGTATCATACTCAAGGGTTTGAAGTGGCACTAAATCTGTCAGCCTTGTTTGCTCATCTATTACAAAAGCAACGGTTTGTCCAACTTGTAAGCCATTTGTGAGTTTCACATCCATCGTATCTTTCGAATATCGATTCGTTTGTGGATCTAGCTTATCAACAACGTATAGTAGTTTTTCCTGACCGTAAATTGTTGCCTTAACTTTCTTCTTACCATTTACAAGGAACTCTCCCTTCCCTGTATTTTTCAATGTGAACTTGTTTCCCAAACCTCGAATCTCTTCGTCTGCAGTTGCAACGCTTACCACCTCAGAAACAAACCAAGCATTTCCAAGTGATGTTCTATTTGGAGATACCTGTCCACGTTGAATGATGTATTTCACATTCAGCATATCGAGTACTTTGTTATTCATTGAATACAAGTGGAACTCTGCTAAATTTTGGAAATTACGGAGTTTCGCTCCATGATAACCACCTATCGATTTATGAAAATATGATGCTCTTGAACTACCAAAACCACCATCCGTTTCAAACACGCGGTAATTTGTATTGGCATTAAGCGCTGCAAATTTATAGGCATCCTCTACTCGATTTTGATATTTACGTGAGTATTCTTTCCCTCTAGCTTTTGCAATTCCCTTTTTTCCTCCAGCATCAACTAATGCTTGAAGACTTGGATTCTCTTTAATTTCATTTTCAAGAATCACATTATCCGCAGCTGATGACACCATTGGATATGCGCGCTCTGCCTCTGGCACCCAATGAACGTACGATCCATCACGTTTCTCCAATGTTCCAATATAATTGGTATCCACACCAACAAAATCAAATAACATTAAAACTGCAATTCCTCCAGCAATTGCCATTGAAGGCAATGACGTATAAAAGAACAGAGCAACAATACCTATTCCAAAGATTGCAAAGAGTATTGAACGTGTTGTTGAACTACTGAAAACATCTGATCTGAATTTACGTATCGCATCAGATCCTTGTAGATTCGTTGCTACTTCAGTATCTATAAATTGTTTGAGCTGTTGAGGATTATTTAAATCAATTCCTCGTTGTTGTTGAAATTGCTGAACCTGCTCAGGAGTAAACTGTTGGAGTTGTCCCATTATTTGATTTCCAATAACTTCCTCATCATTGGCGGCAATTTCAGCTTTCGAAGCATAAGTATTGTCCAACCCGATCATTTTCAGTCCAATCAAGAAGACAAGAAATACTCCTGAAACAATCAGGAATTTCTTCCCTTGCGTTTTTAGATTCTCACGATCTTGGAAGAGCTTTTGCAAAAGCATTACTGCAATCACGGGAAATGTTAATTCAAGAAGAACAAGAATAATTGTTACCGTTCTAAAGCTCGCATACAATGGCACGTAGTCAATGAAGAAATCAGTAAGTCCCATGAAATTTTTCCCCCATGAAAGCATCAAAGCGAGGATGGAAACACCTAGGTAAACCCATTTAATTTTATCTTTCAAGAAAACCATTCCAAGTAAGGCGAGAAAAACTGTAAGAACACCTAAGTAAACGGGGCCAGAAGTGATAGCTTGTTCTCCCCAGTATAGACGACCACCAAGGATATTAGCTCTCTCTTGAGGAGTATAGTCGCCATCTTCTACCATTTGGGCAAAATTGGATTCTATAATTGGTTTACTATTGTGCGAACCTTTAACGTAAGGAGATACAATTGTGAACGACTCATCAATCCCGTAACTCCAATTCGTGATGTAGCTCTTATCAAGCCCTTCTTTTGCTTTAGTTTCAGAACCGTCAGCTGAAATTGTAAGATCATTTGCACCACGTATGGTATGTTTCGCGTAATCGTTCGTCATGGAGATACTACCATAATTCACAAACAACGCCAATAAATATCCAACAAAAACACCGCCAGTGGCGAATCCAAAATTCTTTAAGGTCTTTTTCTTGAAAGCATCAATCGCGAAGTAAATCCCCAAACCTACAAGAAGGATGATCATATAATAGGTTACCTGGTAATGATTCTGAGAAAGCTCAAAGCCCATGAACACAGCTGAGAGCACAGCGCCCCATTTCCAATTTCGTTGAAACGCATAAATAAAAGCACCTAAAACTGCTGGTAAAAAGGCAACAGCCATAGCTTTCGAATTGTGTCCAGCTTGCAAAATAACAATCTCATAACTTGCAAAGGCAAAGGCAATTGCACCAATAAGCCCAATGACTGGCTTTATCCGCATGAACAACGCAAAGATGTAAAAACCAATGAGGTGTAATAAGAAAGCCCCAACTGGTGATGGAAACCAAGCCATGAAAGTTCTCGTTATTGATTTGAAGATATTCCCTCCATAAACAACCGAAATCTGTGTAGCTGGCATACCTCCGAACATTGAATTTGTCCAAAGTGGTTCTTGCCCTGTCTCTTCTCGGAAATGCGAAATTTCATTCGACATCCCTTTGAATTGCTCAATGTCATGTTGAGCTAATCCGTAATCGTCAAATTGCGGAGCAAAAAACATTCTCGCAATCACGAAAAAGACTACGATTACTGCAAAATGCATCCAATGTTTTGAGAAAAATGACTTGATACCGTCCATAGTGTTGATTTCTTATTAAAGCAGATAAAAATAATCAAAATGTCCTAGCGGGCATCCTGTTTTCACGAATACTAAAACTCAATGTGTGAATTACACTCTCAGCTCAACCAAAAATCAATCAATTATTTCTTCAAAATCGACATCCTCAATATCATTAGAGGTACTTCCCCCCTTCTTGATTACTGATGTTTTACCGAGATTTTTAGCTGTCCTTTCGCGTTCTGTTTTCAAGTTGTTCTCTTGGGCTTTCATGTGCTCCTGCTCAGCCATATTGCGCTTAGCATTCATCATTTGTCCTAAAAAACGCACGACAATGAATACACCAATAATGATTAGAACAGTTCGGATTAACCCAGTAAAACTTGCCTCAACCATTGATTATTTTGATAAGTGCATGTTTCTCTCAGAAAATATTTTTCTAAAGAATGGATCACGTAAATCCTTGATAAAGCGAATAGCCTCACCCGTAGATTTCATTTCAGGTCCAAGTTCCTTCTTTACATCAGGGAATTTCTCATACGAGAATACTGGAATCTTAACAGCGTATCCTTCCAATTTCGGATTGAAATTGAAATCCTTCACTTTCTTCTCTCCAAGCATCACTTTCGTAGCGAAATTCACATACGGTTCGTCATATGCTTTCGCGATGAACGGAACAGTTCTAGATGCACGAGGATTGGCCTCAATCACATAAACGATATCGTCTTTGACAGCATATTGGATATTCATTAATCCAACTGTTTTCAACTCAACGGCTATTTTTGTTGTGATATCAATGATTTGCTGCATTACTAAATCACCCAAGTTATATGGAGGAAGCACTGCATAAGAATCACCGGAGTGAATTCCTGCAGGTTCAATGTGCTGCATTACACCAATTATGTAAACATCTTCTCCATCACAAATGGCATCTGCCTCGCACTCAATCGCCCCACCTAAGAAGTGATCAAGAAGAATTTGGTTGTCTCCCATTTCACGAAGAATATCAACTACATGGTGCTCAAGCTCCTCATCGTTGATGACAATTTTCATTTTTTGTCCACCCAATACATACGAAGGTCGAACCAATAATGGATACCCAAGGTTTGCAGCGATTTCTAATGCCTGCTCAGCATCTTCAACTACTCCATATTTAGGAAAAGGAATGTTGTTTTTCTCTAATAGTTTTGAGAAACGTCCACGATCTTCTGCTAAATCAAGCGCTTCAAAACTAGTTCCAAAGATCTTAATTCCATATCGTTCCAATTTCTCAGCCAATTTCAATGCCGTCTGACCACCAAGCTGAACGATGACTCCTTCCGGCTTCTCATGCTTGATAATCGCGTAGATATGTTCCCAGAAAACTGGTTCGAAGTACAATTTGTCAGCTGTATCGAAATCGGTTGAAACTGTTTCAGGATTACAGTTGATCATGATTGTCTCATAACCACATTCTTTTGCAGCAAGAACACCGTGTACACAACTGTAATCGAATTCAATTCCTTGTCCGATTCTATTCGGTCCAGAACCAAGAACTACCACTTTTTTCTTAGTGGAAACAACACTCTCGTTTTCATACTCAAACGTAGAGTAGAAATAAGGAGTTTTTGCTTCAAACTCTGCGGCACAGGTATCAACTTGTTTGTAAACACGGTTGATTCCAAATTCCTCACGTTTATTAAACACTTCAGATTCAAGGCATCTTAAAAGGTGAGCGACTTGACGATCTGCATATCCTTTTTGTTTCGCTTCGAACAACAACTCTTTTGGAAGATTCCCCAAATGATGCTTTTCAATACGATTTTCTAATTTGATCAAGTCCTCAATTTGTTTGAGGAACCAGATATCAATTTTCGTTTTCTCAACGATTGTCTTGAAAGGAATTCCACGCTTAATTGCATCATAAATATGGAACAAACGATTCCAACTTGGATGCTCTAAACTATGAAGGATTTCATCTTGATCTGTTAATTCACGTCCATCAGCTCCTAAACCATTTCGATTAATCTCAAGAGATTGACATGCCTTTTGTAACGCTTCTTGGAATGAACGACCAATTCCCATCACCTCACCTACAGATTTCATCTGAAGACCAAGCTCACGATTTGTTCCAGGGAATTTATTGAAGTTCCAACGAGGTATCTTAACAATTACGTAGTCAAGCGTAGGCTCGAACAACGCAGAAGTTGTTTTAGTAATTTGATTTTGCAATTCATCTAAGTGATATCCAATCGCCAGTTTCGATGCAATCTTTGCAATTGGGTAACCCGTTGCTTTTGATGCTAGCGCTGATGATCGAGAAACACGTGGATTGATCTCAATTGCAATAATGTCTTCATTTTCATCTGGAGAAACGGCAAACTGCACGTTACATCCTCCAGCAAAGTTCCCAATTGAACGCATCATGTGAATCGCCATGTCGCGCATTTTTTGGAAAGTCGTATCTGACAATGTCATAGCTGGTGCAACCGTAATTGAATCACCGGTATGAATCCCCATTGGATCGAAGTTCTCAATAGAACAAATAATAACTACGTTATCATTTGCATCACGAAGTAGTTCGAGCTCGAATTCTTTCCAACCTAGTAATGCCTTATCGATCATTACTTCGTGAATTGGAGATATTTTCAAGCCATTCTCTAAATGATCATCGAACTCTTCTGGACTATGTACAATTGCTGCTCCTGCTCCACCAAGTGTAAATGAGGCACGGACACATAATGGAAAACCGAACTCTTGAGCAATTTCTTTCCCTTGAAGGAATGATTTTGCCGCTTTTTGAGGAGCCATTGGAATTCCAATCTTCTCCATTAAAAGTCTAAATTCTTCACGGTTTTCAGTGATTTCAATGGCTTTGATATCTACACCGACCATTTCAACACCATATTCTTCCCATATCCCCAACTCGTCACATTTCATGGCAAGATTTAAGGCAGTTTGACCACCCATAGTAGGTAATACAGCATCAATGTTGTGCTTTTCAAGGATTTCTACAATACTCTCAGTCTCTAAAGGCAGGAGATAAATATTATCCGCTATGACTTTATCAGTCATAATTGTAGCTGGATTTGAATTAATCAAAGTCACTTCAATCCCTTCTTCTCTAAGGGAGCGAGATGCTTGAGAACCAGCATAATCAAATTCACAGGCTTGACCAATAACGATGGGTCCGCTTCCGATGATTAAAATAGACTTAATGGAGTTGTTTTTCGGCATTATATGCGCTTTAAAGAGTTCAAATTTCGCCAAAACAGGCGCCAAATTGACTGCAAATTTATACAAAAATTAGTGAGCGCTAAAACGTTTTTTAATATGTTTTGAACAATTTTCGTTGATAATTAATTTCGTCATATAATAGAGGGCCTCGGAACATGATTAGTAGGCAGTGTTTACCTAGAAAAAAGAGCATGAAATATCATTTCTTTCGTCAAATAATTTTGGAGAAAAGATCTTCTCTAATCGAATAATCCATGCTATTCTGTTATTTTCGTGCTATATCCGATTAGAAAGAGATGCAAGAAATATTATCGAGTCGAGAAATCAAGCAAAAAACAGAGCGTTTAGCGCATCAACTGATTGAAAACACGTTTGAAGAGCCTCGGGTTTTTATTGGTGGAATTGAAGGAAACGGAATTATTCTGGCCAAGTCACTTGCTAAAATCATGGGCAAGCATACCGAGAGTGAAATCACGGTATTCTCAATCAAAGTGAATAAAAGCGAACCTTGGTCTGAGAAAATCATCCTGTCTTCACCTAGAGAAGCAATGGAAGATGCTTACATTATATTAGTTGACGATGTTTTCAATTCTGGAAAGACGATGCAGTTTGCGCTCGTTGAAATTTTGCAATTCCCTACAAAAGCGATTAAGACGGTAGCCCTTGTTGATAGAAAACACCGAAGATTTCCAATCAAAGCAAATTTCGTTGGACTCAGCCTTTCTACCACATTAAAAGATCGCGTAGAAGTTGATTTAACCGAAGGAAGTGAAAAAGCCTACTTGGTATGATAGATAAAATCACGGAATCTTCATCGAATCACAACGATCTTGATAAAAAAACAACCTTAGAACTGCTTTCAGGAATGAACGCAGAAGACAAGACCGTTCCTTTGGCCGTAGAAAAAATCTTAGGAAACATTGAAGCTTTTATAGAAGCTTGTTATGAGCGAATGAAAACTGGCGGTCGCCTTTTTTACATTGGTGCTGGTACTAGCGGTCGATTAGGGGTTGTTGATGCTAGTGAATGCCCTCCTACTTTTGGTGTTGACCATGGGATAGTTGTTGGATTGATGGCTGGTGGTGACAAAGCAATGTGGAAAGCGGTTGAAAACGCTGAAGACGACACAAAGCAAGGTTGGGCTGACCTTCAAGAATATGATATTAACTCAAACGATACATTAATAGGTATTGCAGCTTCCGGAACTACGCCATATGTTTTGGGTGCGATGGATGAAGCCAATAAGAATGGAATCTTAACAGGTTCAATTTCTTGTAATCCAGAATCTCCTTTGGAAAAGCTGGCTCAACGTCCTATGACAGCGATTGTCGGTCCAGAATTCATAACAGGAAGTACACGCATGAAATCTGGCACAGCTCAAAAATTAATATTAAACATGGTAAGCACTTCATTAATGATCAAGTTAGGTCATGTGAAGGGAAATCGCATGGTTGATATGCAGTTGAGTAATGATAAATTGGTTGATCGCGGTACCAAAATGATTCAAGCTGAGTTAAATAATTCATACGATGAGGCAAGTGCTTTATTGAAAGAACATGGTAGCGTTCGAAAAGCGGTAGAAAGTCAAACTAAATAATTGTACAAATGGGAAATGAAATTTTAGACCAAAACATTCAAGCAACAACAGAATCTGATTCACATGATGGGCCCAAAATAAGATTACCCAAAGATTCGTCCATACTTACCACAGGAATCATTGCGCTTCCTTTCAGTTTTGGATTAATTGGAATTATCTTAAGCATCGTGACCTTAGTAAACGCATCAAAGGCACTTCAAATATACACTGCTAACCCAGAGAAATACCTCGAGTCATCACTCAAAAAAGTACGTTCGGGGAAAGTGTGTGGAATCATTTCACTTTCTATTTTTGGTCTTGGAATATTGATAATACTAGGAGTTGCCGTTTTAAGTTGATTTTATAGATCATTTTTGGTGACGCAGTTGTCCTGTTGTAGATTATCAGTAGTAAACCGATAACCAGCTGGTTTACCTAAGTTGATTCGTTAATTCACGCTTTTGAAACTTGCCCTATGAAACACCTAACCTAATTATTCTCCTATTTTCTTTAACGGCTCCTTCCTTCGCTCAAATCATTTATACTGCTTCAGCGGTGATTCCATTTGACTCTAGTCTTTTGGAGATTTATTCGGGAACAGCCCCAACAACATTGAGTCCTTCATCATTTACATTTATTGAAGATCGAAATGGAAATCCAAATAGCGCCGTTCAACTTAATGCTATTTTGGATTATGGAAATCCAGCTTTTTCAAAAATGGATTCTTCCGACTTCACTATTGCATTCTGGTTTCGTAAAGATGGGAGCTTATGGGCAGAGAAATCAATTCTTCAAAAGAAGAATGTCGATATGACTGACCCAAACAATGTGATATATGAACAATACGGCATTTTTTACAATGACTGGGTTGGACATTCAGCTCAAATTCGTTTCAAACCGTCTAATGATTCAGCAGAAGTTAGTTCTGCATTGGGTTTAATTGAGGATAGTGTTTGGAGGCACTTTGCGATTGTCTTTGACAGAAGCGATAGCATGCATGCTTATTTAGATGGACAATTATATCAATCAAAGTACATTGGAAACACAGTACAATATGAAGCAAATATTGATGGTGCAACCCTGGAGGTCGGGAATGGAAATATTAGCCTTGATGATATTTATCTCTTTAAATACGCTCTAGATGCAAGTGAAATTGAGGAGTTGTTCAATTCTGAATCCGCCTCAATTACAATTCCTTATTGCCCATCTTACTATGAATTTGGTATATATCCAAATCCTAGCACAACAGGTGTTTTCAATATCACTTTCCAAAACGAATTTGATGAATCTGTGCAAATTCAGGTGTACGACATGCTCGGAAAAGAAGTTGGAATTGTTAGAAGCCAAAATCATCCAAATATCATTGAATTTCGTTTGGGTGATCCTGCTGCTGGAAACTATCAATTGCACATCGAGTCAGATGAATATAGAATCGTAGAAATGATTCTAGTGAATTAGAGTTTCATCTCTTTGTAGAGACATCTGGTGAATATCCCACAAGCACAGGTAGGACAGTTTTGAATAATTAAATCGCACTGGCAATTACCACCTAAATGATTCTCCTATGATGTCAATGTACCTATCGACGTTTAAATTGAGTTTTAAAGTAGAATCTGACCGAACGGAATAAAGGAACTTTTCAATCGACAGGATGGTTGTCTAGAGATAAAAAAGACTTTAGAAATTTCGCCAACTAAAAAGGGAGCTTCTCGCCGATAGCAATCGGTAGAAACTCCCTTAAGTTCAGTAGAGAAAAGTTCTCTATAATTTAGTTAAACATATTCTGATCGAAATAGTGAACTATTCACTTTTCGGTTCTGCCTTTTTACGCTTCCCTTGATCGATACCAATCGATAATTCAGTAGCTTCTTTTTCGTAACCTATATTGATAGTATCTCCCTCTTTCAAGTTTGATTTTACGATTTGTTCTGCTAATGGATCCTCAATGTATTTCTGAATCGCTCTTTTCAATGGTCGTGCACCAAATTTCGCATCGTATCCTTTGTCTACAATGAAATCTTTCGCTGCTTCAGTTACTGAAACTGCATATCCCAATTCAACGATACGTTTGATCAATTTATCCATCTCAATATCAATGATCAAGTGAATGCTCTCACGTGACAATGTTTTGAACATGATAATATCATCAACACGATTCAAGAATTCTGGAGAGAATGCTTTACGCAATGCATTTTGAACAACTCTATTCTGATCGGATTCTTTTTGATCTGAACGTGCTTGTGTTCCAAATCCAACTCCTGATCCAAAATCAGATAACTGACGTGCTCCAATATTCGAAGTCATAATCAAAATCGTGTTCTTGAAATCAATTTTTCGGCCAAGACCATCAGTCATGTGACCATCATCTAATGCCTGAAGCAATAAGTTGAATACATCAGGGTGTGCCTTTTCAATCTCATCTAAAAGAACGATTGAGTATGGCTTTCTTCTGATCTTCTCCGTTAATTGACCACCTTCTTCGTAACCAACGTATCCCGGAGGTGCTCCAACTAATCGAGAGATAGAGAATTTCTCCATGTACTCGGACATATCTACACGAATCAACGAATCTTGAGAATCGAATAGATATTGAGCAAGTACTTTCGCTAATTGTGTTTTACCAACACCAGTTGGCCCGAGGAAGAAGAATGAACCAATTGGCTTATTTGGATCTTTCAATCCAGCACGATTTCGTTGAATCGCACGAACCACTTTGTCGACAGCTTCTTCTTGTCCAACAACCAACGCTTTAATTTCATCAGCCATCATTGCCAATCGACCAGTTTCTGACTCAGAAATTCTCGTTACAGGAACTCCACTCATCATCGAAACTACTTCAGCAACATGATCTTCAGTTACCTCTACTCGATTTGTTTTTGATTCCTCTTCCCATTTTCCCTTCGCAATTTCAAGTTCTTCCTGAAGCTTACGTTCGCTATCGCGAAGTTCAGCAGCTTTCTCGTATTGTTGTGAACGAATTACTTCATTCTTCTGCAATTTAAGATCTTCAATTTTCTGCTCAATATCCAAAATCTCTTGAGGCACATTGATGTTCGTAAGGTGAACACGGGAACCAACTTCATCCAAAGCATCAATCGCCTTGTCTGGCAAATGACGATCAGTGATGTATCGTTCTGTTAAACGAACACATGCTTTAATTGCATCTTCTGTATATCTAACAGAATGGTGATCCTCATAACGATCTTTAATATTGTTCAAAATTTGAACAGTTTCTTCAGTATTTGTCGGTTCAATGATCACTTTCTGGAACCTACGCGCCAATGCACCATCTTTTTCAATGTGCTGACGGTATTCGTCGAGTGTTGTTGCACCAATTGCTTGCATTTCTCCGCGAGCCAAAGCTGGCTTCAACATATTCGAAGCATCCAATGAGCCAGAAGCTCCACCTGCTCCAACAATCGTATGAATTTCATCGATAAACAAAATCACATCTGGATTCTTCTCGATTTCTTGCATTACTGCTTTCATACGTTCCTCAAACTGACCACGGTATTTCGTTCCAGCTACCAAAGAAGCTAAGTCAAGAGAAACAATACGTTTATCAAAAAGAACACGTGAAACTTTACGTTGAGTAATTCGCAACGCTAAACCTTCAGCAATTGCACTTTTCCCAACACCAGGTTCCCCAATAAGAATTGGGTTGTTTTTCTTTCTACGCGATAAGATTTGGCTGACACGCTCAATTTCTTTTTCACGACCAACAATTGGGTCTAAACGACCGGCTTCAGCCATTTTTGTCAAATCTCTCCCGAAATTATCCAATACTGGTGTCTTCGATTTGGGATCACCTTTTCGTTGCGAAGAGAATGACTCTTCACCTCCTGCACCTTCTTCGTCTGTTCCTCCAGGGAATTCAGCTCTTGGGCCAATTACATCATCTTTCATAGACTCTAATTCGTCTTTTACGTTTTCATAAATCACGCCGTACTTGTTAAGAATACTGCATGCTACATTATCTTCATTCTTTAATATCGAGAGCAATAAGTGCTCCGTACCGATCATTGGGCTTTTGTAAAGCTTCGCTTCTAAATACGTTAATTTCAAAACGCGTTCAGCTTGCTTCACCAAAGGGATATTTGATATCTTTTTTGCCGCTCCAGGATTAGAAGAAGCCAAGTTCTGCTCAATCTCCTTACGAATCATCTTTAAATCCAAATGAAACTCATTAAGGACAGTGATTGCTTTTCCATCACCCTCGCGAATTAATCCAAGTAATAAATGCTCTACTCCAATGAAATCATTCCCCAAGCGCAAAGCCTCTTCACGACTAAAACTGATTACATCCTTTACTCTTTGCGAAAATTTAGCTTCCATATATCTTTATATACATATTAATATAGCTCTGGTAAAAATGGACATTTTACACCACTTACAAATATATAACGAATAAAATTGTTAATAAGTAGCTTCTATGCTCTATTTTCCACAGGTTTATGTTAGTAATTCTAACCGCTGACTTAGCCCTTCCCATTATCGTTCCAAACGTGTTTTAACGTCAAATTGTCATTCAACCAATGAAAGTGAAAATTGCTTACTGGCAAAATGGGGAGTACCTTTGATTCGCATTTGGAATAGGTTTGTTTCCTTTCTAGTGTACATTTTCAAAATCTAATCACCATGGGTAAACCCTATTCATTCGCATATCTTGCTTTAGCGATCCTTCTTGTTTTAGGTTGTCGTAAGGACACAATTAAGTATCAGAGTGATCAGTGTATGAATACGAATTGGACATATGAAGCATTCTCGATTCAGCCGCTTTTAGGAGCAGACCACCCTTACAAGCCAACCTACAGTGTTCCTCCAGTGTCATCCGGTTACCTTCTGGACTCACTAGAAGTCCCCGTATACAAATTTGAAGGTGTAAACTATTACCATCCTGTTCACATGTCTCAATATGCATTTAAACAATTGGATTGGTTCTCAGTATCTGGAGACAGTGCATACTTCCAACGTGCCCTTCAAGTGATCGTACGATTAAAAAAAATGGCAGTCTCAAAGGATTCATCAGTCCTTTTTCTAAACCATTTTGATTTCGAGGTTCACGGAAGCGAACATGAGCTAATGGAAGCTGGATGGGTTTCGGCAATGGCTCAAGGTCAAGCTTTGTCACTCTTCTGCTGGATGTATGAACATACAAACGATCCAAACCTTCTCATTTGGGCAGATAAAATTTACAACTCCTTCTATCGAGTCAAAGGAAATGGAGGTTCGAATTGGATCTCCTGTGTAGATGAAAATGGAAATATCTGGATGGAAGAATACCCAAGCGAAACACCTTGTTTTACATTGAACGGTAAAATATACGCTATGATTGGACTGTTTGATTACTATATGGCTACAGGAAAAGTCGACGCCAAAAACATGCTGATGGGTGGTATTACTACAATTAAAGAAAATGTTCATCGGTACCGACGAGAAAACCAATCCAGCTTGTATTGCGTGAAGCACAACCGCAGTTATGAAGGTTATCATCAAACACACATCAATTTAATGAAAACATTGTTCAAGATGACCACAGACAGTTATTTTGAAGAGATGGCTGTTACGTTTGAAAATGATTTTTAATGCGCTTACAACCCTTTAAATAGGCGCGAAAACGGCTCTCTTATCTAACTTCTTCCAAATGGCAAAAAGCAAAATTGTTAATAAGTAGCCCGAATCGAGTACTTTTCACAATTTTTTGTTAGTAAATGCAACATCCTACCCCCCTACTATTCCGCGTCAAATTACTATTTTCGTTGCTTGAATTTACTACGCACAACTCGTGCTACAAATAAAACAATGACAGGATGGCAGACGGAGAAAGAATAATCCAAATTAACATCGAAGATGAAATGAAATCGGCGTACATCGACTACTCTATGTCGGTGATTGTGTCGAGAGCGTTACCTGATGTCCGTGATGGATTGAAACCTGTACACAGACGTGTATTATATGGTATGCAAGATCTTGGGGTTTATTCAAACAAAGCCTATAAGAAATCAGCGAGAATTGTCGGTGAAGTATTGGGTAAGTACCACCCACACGGAGACAGTTCAGTATATGATGCAATGGTTCGTATGGCTCAACCATGGTCACTTCGTTATCCTTTAGTAGATGGACAAGGGAACTACGGCTCTATAGATGGTGATAGCCCAGCAGCAATGCGTTATACGGAAGCACGTTTGCGTAAGATTGCAGAAGAGATGCTTTCTGACCTTGACAAAGAAACGGTTGATTTCCGACCAAACTTTGATGAGAGTTTAGTAGAACCAACAGTTCTTCCTTCAAGAATCCCTAACCTTTTGGTGAATGGTGCAAGTGGAATTGCTGTAGGTATGGCAACAAACATGGCTCCTCACAACTTAACAGAAGTGGTTAACGCGATGATTGCGTATGTCGAGAACAAAGACATTGATATTGAAGATTTATTGCAACTTGTAAAAGCACCAGATTTCCCAACAGGAGGAATCATATATGGCTACGAAGGTGTTCGTGATGCTTTTTTAACTGGTCGAGGACGTATTGTTATGCGTGCGAAAGCGGAAATCGAAGAAGACAATAATGGGAAAGAAGTTATTATCGTAACTGAGATTCCATACCAAGTGAATAAAGCCGACATGATTAAGAAGACGGCTGACTTGGTTAATGACAAGAAAATTGACGGTATCTCTGATATTCGTGACGAATCCGATCGTAATGGAATGAGAATCGTTTATGAATTAAAGCGAGATGCTATCCCTAATGTAGTTTTAAACAAGCTATATAAATATACAGCACTACAGAGTTCATTTTCAGTAAACAACATTTGTCTTGTTAATGGACGACCTCAGTTGTTGAACCTAAAACAAATGATTGAATACTTCATTGAGTTCCGTCATGAGGTAATCGTTCGTAGAACAAAATATGAACTAAGAAAAGCTGAAGAACGTGCTCATATCCTTGAAGGATTAATAATTGCATCTGACAATATTGATGAAGTAATTAAAATCATTCGTGCATCAAAAAGTCCGGATGCAGCACGCGACAACTTGATCGCCCGCTTCAACCTTTCGGATCTACAATCACGAGCGATTGTAGAAATGAGACTCCGTCATTTAACTGGACTCGAACAAGAAAAATTACGTGCTGAGTTCGAGGCATTGATGATTCTGATTACAGATTTAAAAGAAATTCTTGCGAGTGAAGATCGCCGAATGGAGATCATCAAAACAGAATTAACTGAGGTTCGTGAAAAATACGGTGATGAGCGCCGTTCAAGAATTGAATACTCCGCAAGTGAAATGCGTATTGAAGATTTAATTCCTGATGAAGAAGTTGTTGTTACAATTTCACATGCTGGATACATTAAACGTACAAGCCTTGCTGAATACAAAGTTCAAAATCGTGGCGGAATGGGATCGAAAGGTTCTACTACTCGCGATAAGGATTTCTTGGAAGAATTATTCGTTGCAACCAACCACAATTACCTATTGATCTTTTCAGAAAAAGGTAAATGTTTCTGGATGCGCGTATTTGAGATTCCTGAAGGAAGTAAAATCAGTAAAGGAAGAGCAATTCAGAACCTACTGAATATAGGTCAAGAAGATAAGATTAAAGCCTTTGTTTTGGTTAAGGATCTTACGGATACAGATTACGTGAAGAATAACTTCATTGTTATGGCTACTAAACGTGGTGTCATCAAGAAAACTTCTCTTGAAGCATATTCTAGACCAAGATCAAATGGTATCAATGCAATTACAATTCGTGACAACGATGAGTTGTTAGAAGCGAAATTAACGAATGGTTCAAATGAAATCGTTCTAGCTACAACTGCTGGTCGTGCAATTCGTTTCAATGAATCAACAGTTCGATCTATGGGGCGTAATGCTGCTGGTGTTAGAGGTGTAAGATTAGGAAGTGAAGAAGACGAAGTTGTTGGAATGATTTGCGTTGAAGACATCCACTCTACTATTATGGTTGTTTCGGAACGCGGATACGGAAAACGTACTTATTTGAACGATCCAGTAGATGATGAACCAATCTACAGAGTAACAAATCGTGGTGGTAAAGGTGTTAAGACTTTGAATGTTACAGATAAAACTGGTAAATTACTATCAATTAAGAATGTAACGGACGAACAAGATCTGATGATTATTACAAAATCAGGAATCACGATTCGTATGCATGTTGACTCAATTCGAACAATGGGACGTGCCGCTCAAGGGGTTAAATTAATCAACTTGAAAGGGAAGGCTGAAATAGCTGCTGTAGCACGCGTACCAAGAAGCGAAGATGAAGACGAAGAATTAGATGAATCAGTTGAAGGAGCAGACGCGCCAGATCAAGAAGCTGGAGACGAATCTAACGATGGATCTGAGGGTGAAAGCGAGAATGGCACGGATATTGAAAATGATTCTGTGGAATAATTCCGTTTTTCGCATCTAATATTGAAAATAAACTAAATGAATATGTCATTAAGAAACCTTGGTCTAGCAGTTGGAGTAATCATAATCTCAACTACTGCATTTGGACAAAAGAAAAATGAAACAACAGCTTCAATGGAGCGCAATGCTGCAGTATCTGCAATGCACTCCAAAAACATTGAAGGCGCTAAGAGCAAATTGCTTTCTGCAAAGAAATATATTGACTTAGCGACTGCTCATGAAGACACAAAGAACAACCAGAAGACATTGTGGTTAAAAGGAGAAATTTACTCTCTTATCCTATCCGTAGGAATGGAAACAATGGACATGGAATTAGTCAATACTGTTGGTGAAAATGGTATGGATGATGCAATTGCATCTTTGAAGAGAGCGTATCCAATGGGTAAGAAATATAAGGACGAAGTTGTTTTTACAGTCGATCGTAATCGTATTGCATTGAATACAATGGCTCGAAAACTGTACGACAAGGAGATGTTCGCGGAATCGGCTGAAGCCTATATGGGTCAAGCTAAATTCTCAGACTGCATCGATTTGCTTGATACAACTGTCCTATTTAATGCCGCTATTTGCTACAACAAGATTGAAGAATACGAAAAAGCAGCAATTCAATTTGAACGCGTAGCTAAAGTAGGATACAATGGAACAGAATGTTACGTATTAGCATCTGCTGCTTATCGAAACGCTGGAATGCCAGAAAAAGCATTTGAGCTTATTGCTGTAGCACGAGAAATCAACCCTACTGACCGTGCATTGTTGCTTGAAACCGTTAATACCCACTTAGCAGCAGGAAATAATGCTGAAGCGGAAAAAGCGCTCTCGGACGCAATCGCTACAGACCCAAACAACAAGCGACTTCATTATACTATCGGTACGATTATGATCGAATTAGGGAAAAATGAAGAAGCTGAGACTGCTTTAAACAAAGCATTGGAACTCGATCCAGATTATGTTGATGCACAATATCAATTGGGAGCTCATTTGGTTACTTGGGCAGGTGCTGTAAAACAAGAATCAACTTTACTCGGACCAAACGAAACAACGAAGTACAACCAATTGGATAAACAAAAGGATGAAATCTTTTCAAGAGCACTTATTCCTCTTGAGAAGTACATTGCTGTTTACCCAACTGACAAAAGTGTCTTAACGATTCTTTTCCAAATCCACAGAAACCTTGGGGATTCTGCAAAAGCATTGGAATACAAGAAACGTGCGGATGCAGCTGAGTAAATTCAGTTAAAACGACTTAAAAGCCCTGACATTTATTGTTGGGGCTTTTTTTATTCACAAACTATTCTTTGCAAGTCGCTCAGAATAAGTGAATGAGGCTATTATTTCTCACAACAAATTCTTACCTTTGCAATCCTGAAAAGAGTTTTCGGGGCTTTATAGTCGTTAGATCCATTTATTAAACGACTTTTATTTACATTCTTTCAAGTATCGGATCGCTTGAAATACAATTAGTTAAGCCAAGATGGCAGAAGATAAAAGAACACAGGGAACTGCAGAGTTCGACTGGGACGCATTAGAGTTAGATGGATATTCACTAGCTGAACGTTCTGAAATGTCAGACACATATGCAGGAACATTAAATTCAGTAGCTGAACGTGAAGTTATTGAAGGTACTGTTGTTGTATTGACAAAAAAAGAAGTAGTAATCAACATCGGATCTAAATCCGAAGCTGTTGTTGCTTCAAGCGAATTCCGTTACAATCCAGACCTAGCGGTTGGAGACATTGTACCTGTTTACGTTGAAACACAAGAAGATCGTTACGGTCAGCTTGTTGTATCACACAAAATTGCACGTGTTCACAGTGCTTGGAACAAAGTGAATGAAGTTCTTAAAACTGGTGAAGTTATTACTGGTTTTGTTAAATGTAGAACTAAAGGTGGATTGATCGTTGACGTTTTCGGACTCGAAGCATTCCTTCCTGGTTCTCAAATTGACGTTAAGCCTATTCGTGATTACGATGTTTACGTTGGTAAAAACATGGAATTCAAAGTTGTTAAAATCAACCAAGAATTTAAGAACGTTGTTGTATCTCACAAAGCGCTTATTGAAGCGGAATTGGAAGAGCAGAAAAAACAAATTATCTCAGGACTTGAAAAAGGTCAAATCCTTGAAGGTACTGTTAAAAATATCACTTCATACGGAGTCTTTATTGATTTGGGCGGTGTAGATGGATTGATTCACATTACTGACCTTTCTTGGGGGCGTGTTAATCACCCAGAAGAAATCGTTGAATTGGATCAGAAATTGAACGTTGTAATTCTTGACTTCGATGATGAGAAGAAACGTATTGCACTTGGATTGAAACAATTGCAACCACATCCATGGGATGGACTTGATACTGGAATGAACGTTGGAGACAAGGTTACAGGAAAAGTCGTTGTTATGGCTGATTACGGTGCATTCGTTGAAATCGCTGCAGGAGTTGAAGGTTTGATCCACGTTTCAGAAATGAGCTGGTCTCAACACTTACGTTCAGCACAAGATTTCTTGAAAGTTGGAGATTCTGTTGAAGCAGTTATCTTGACTTTGGATCGTGAAGATCGTAAAATGTCTCTTGGAATCAAGCAATTGATGCCAGATCCATGGGAAGCTATCGAAGGAAAGTATGCAGTTGGAACTCGTCATGATTCTAAAGTGCGTAACTTCACTAACTTCGGTGTATTTGTTGAGCTAGAAGAAGGAGTTGACGGATTAATCCACATCTCTGATCTTTCTTGGCAAAAGAAAATCAAGCACCCATCTGAATTCTGCAAGGTAGATGATCCAATGGAAGTAATTGTATTGGAAATCGATCGTGAAAACCGTAGAATTTCATTAGGACACAAACAATTGGAAGAAAATCCATGGGAAGTATTCGGAACGACATTCGCTGAAGGTACGACTCACCAAGGAACAATCATCGATAACAAAGACAAGTCTGGAATCGTTGCATTACCTTACGGATTGGAAGGAATCTGTCCTGCACGTCACATGAGAACTGCTGAAGGATCTAACGCGAAAGTGGAAGATACATTAGAGTTCGTTGTGATTGAATTCAACAAAGACGCTCGTAAAATTGTTGTATCACATACAGCTACATTCGAAAAAATGGAAGAAAAGCCTTCTAAAGGTAAATCTTCTTCTTCTTCGAGAGGTGGTGGTTCTGGTACTTCAAGCGCAGTGAAACATGTAAATGCATCTACAGAAAAATCGACATTAGGAGATTTAGATACACTTGCAGCGTTGAAAAAGAAAATGGAAGGTGAAGGGAAATAATCCTGATCTATCTTAATATTCAAATCCCTAGTTCATTCCGATTATTATCGGAAGAGCTAGGGATTTTTTTTTGCAATTAACTAAACCTGATTATTACATATACTTGCTTACCCTGAGTCATTGACAATAATACGCTGCTCAAAAAGATTCCTGAAATCGAACAGAGGGAATATTGTGCACCATCTTCCCCTCCATCTTCATTGCTTCATACTCAACACACGATTCGTGTATTTCTAATTCTCTGGTTGATGATGCCCCTTTTCACAAGAGCTCATTGGCAAATACAGATGGAGGTAATTCTAAATCACTGTTCACCCTAAAAAAAGGTGCCACTTCATATATAGTTCAAAAAATCTGTATATTCGCACATACCTTAATATCTTATTAGCTAAGGCTTTGACTCTAAAACCAACCCTTAGCTCTGTCTGATACTAACTAACCACACACTGAATGAAAAATACAGCTTTACTTTTTGGCTGCTTACTAGCAGTTAACACTTGTTTCAGTAAAACAATTTTTGCTACTGAAAACACTTTAGAAATCAAACACTTTGTTGATACCAAAACTTACACGCTCATTAGTTCGTTTGAGCATCGAGAAACTAATCTTGATCCGATAGACAGCCACGTTAAATCACTAAAAGCTTGTGAAGGAGAACTAATACTGCTAAACAACAATTACGATTGGCATAACGACCGTTATTGCAGTAAGTATAAATCATGGTTACAGCGATACGAGTTTGAAATAGAAGAGATTAAAAAATTAGCTCCAGACTATGATCTTGAATCTTACGTGATCAATCAAAAGAAATGGCGTGCATTGTTTGATGAAAGTGCTTATCCCGTTAGTGAATCTGAAATGGGCAAAGCGGAATTTGAAAAAATCATTAACCAGAAAGCATACTTACTTGACAAATTGATCGACGATAGATTTGGTAGTGGCGGAGACTGGGTCTTTAGTTATTTCAATACCAGCGATTATTTAGTTAAAGTGAAGGAAGTTGATTATTCTGAATTGGTAAAAATCGCAATAGAAGGAAATTCGAAATTTCCCGATCATGTTGTGGCTTACAAAGTGAAGAAAATCAAAGGATTTGAAGCAAAATACGGGGCTTTTTACACGGAGACCTTAGAGTCAGCAATTAACGAATTAATTGAAAGTGCCTATTCAAATAAATTGACCAATGGTCAGAATGCAGTAAAATACATTACGAAGGCTAAAGAGTTAATTGAAGCTGCTCAGTTGATATTACCTAAAAACGAACGTGTCAATTCATTGAATCAAGAAACGAAAACAGCCTTTAATTCGATAAGAGAAAGTGTTTTTGGAGAGATATTCACAAGTGACTTTCATAAAGAAAACAGTGGTGATATTGTGTTTTTCAGTGAGATCCCAGAAATCAAATCTGAAAAGCGCTCAACAGTAAAAGAGAACTATAAAGCCGGAGAATTTATCTATGCCATGGCGTATTTGGAAGGAAGCTTTAAAGAATTAGCCGAAGCTACAAATGACATCATGGTGTCAACTACAATTTTTATTGATGGGGCTGAAAAAACTACGCATGCTTTTAAAATGAAGTGGGCATATTTGAAAGAAGGTAAGACCTATTTATTTATGGAAATTGTTCCTGATCCAAATACGAATAAACACAGCGGTCCAGCAAAGTTTGCGAAACCGCACGCCTGTGGCCATGCTGGGGCCGTTGTTGTGACCCAGTTTGCTGTCATCACTGCCTTTGTTCGTATCCATAACCGGCTCCTTGCTCCAAATAATCTGAGCCCTATTTTTCTAGCTCTTTGGTCGTTTACACACAAGAGCGCACCCGATTTTAACGAATATACGTGAAACCTGACGATAGGTCACATTTTCGCCCAAACTTATTGCGATTATATCTACAACCACGTGACAATGTGGGTACTATGATTCAAACACGCCCCAACAGGGGTCCAGTAAAAAGTTGAATATAATGGTTATGCAGCGGGCTTGGACCGTAATTTTTTGTTCCTACAAGGGCCTCACGGGCCTTTCTTTAAATACTCTCAAACCAGGGAAAACCTCCGATAGTAATCAAGTTTCCGATGAAGCCAACAAACTGATTGAAAATATTCGCAATGCATCGTGGGAAACTGTCGAAGAATATGTAGCAGCTTTAGATCGTGTCCGCAAGCAGCGCGGGCATTTAGTCACAATTAAAGAATATCGTTATATTGAT
>NVXP01000145.1 GCA_002733985.1 Fluviicola sp.
GTTGATTGGACACATACTTATACAGTTGATTTGCCAACGTTTGCTATTGCCACTCCAATGGGAGCTTCAACAGTAAACTGTCCAGCAGATGCAGCGGTTCAACCAACGGATGCAGGAGTAATAACAGATCTTTGTGGAAACGTAATCACACCARCAGTAGWCGCACCAACGGCCGTTGCTTGTGAAGGCGATATGRTTTGGACGTTTACYTACACAGATTGTGCAGGAAACGCAGTTGATTGGAYWCATACTTATACAGTSGRCATGCCGATCTTTGCKATYGCAACTCCATCAGGAGCTTCAACAGTAAACTGTCCAGCRGATGGAAATGTTCAACCAACKGATGCAGGAGTAGTAACAGATCTTTGTGGAAAYGTAATCACMCCAACAGTAGTWGCACCAACAACGATTGCCTGTGAAGGYGATATGGTTTGGACRTTTACTTATACWGATTGTGCAGGAAAYGCAGTTGATTGGAYWCATACTTAYACGATMGACATTCCRGCRTTTACGATYCCTTATGCAAATGRWGCCTCAACRGTAARTTGTGTTGYAGATGCTCAAGTYGATCCAGGTGATCCAGGAGTAGTAACAGACCAATGTGGAAATGTATTARTTCCAGTAGTAACAGCKCCATCCCCAACAGGATGTACAGGAGTTGGAGCYGTATGGACATATACGTATACWGATTGTTCAGGAAAYACAGCWGATTGGANNTATACANNTACACGATCAACTTAGYWCCWTTTGYGATYSCRWYTSYAKMWGSWGCWWSWACAGTAAACTGTCCAGCGGATGSRAATGTTCAACCARCCSMWRCAGGWATWGTRAMWGAYGCTTGTGGAAATGCAATTATCCCAAYAGTAGTTGCACCAACAGCGGTAGCKTGTGAAGGYGATATGGTTTGGACATTTACTTATACTGATTGTGCAGGAWACACAGTTGATTGGTTGTATACTTATACAGTCGACATGCCAACGTTTGCTATTGCAACTCCACTAGGAGCTTCAACAGTTAGCTGTCCAGCAGATGCGAATGTTCAACCAACGGATGCAGGAGTAATAACAGACCTTTGTGGAAACGTAATCACCCCAACAGTAGTAGCACCAACAGCAGTTGCTTGTGAAGGTGATATGGTTTGGACATTTACTTACACCGATTGTGCAGGAAATGCAGTTGATTGGACACATACTTACACCGTTGATTTACCAACGTTTGCTATTGCAACTCCATTAGGAGCTTCAACAGTTAACTGTCCAGCAGATGCGAATGTTCAACCAGCCGATGCAGGAGTAATAACAGATCTTTGTGGAAACGTAATTACCCCAACAGTAGTAGCACCAACAGCAGTAGCTTGTGAAGGCGATATGGTTTGGACATTTACTTACACAGATTGTGCAGGAAACGCAGTTGATTGGACACATACTTACACAGTGGACATGCCGATCTTTGCGATCGCGACTCCATCAGGAGCTTCAATAGTTAACTGTCCAGCAGATGCGAATGTTCAGCCAGCGGATGCAGGAGTAGTAACAGATCTTTGTGGAAACGTAATCACACCAACAGTAGTTGCACCAATGACGATTGTCTGTGAAGGTGATATGATTTGGACGTTTACTTATACAGATTGTGCAGGAAATGCAGTTGATTGGATTCATACTTATACGATAGACATTCCAGCGTTTACGATTCCTTATGCAAATGATGCCTCAACGGTAAACTGTTCAGCAGACGGAAGTGTTCAGCCAACAGATCCAGGAGTAGTAACAGACCAATGTGGAAATGTATTAACTCCAATAGTTGTTGCACCAACAGCGGTTGCGTGTGAAGGCGATATGATTTGGACCTTCACCTATACTGATTGTGCAGGAAACACAGCTGATTGGACATACACATATACAATCGATTTGATTCAGTTTACAATTCCGTTTGCTAACGGAGCGAGTACAGTGAATTGTTCAGCGGATGCAGTTCAACCTGCTAATCCTGGTGTTGTAACGGATGTATGTGGAAATGTATTAACTCCAGTGATAACTACTCCAACAGTGGTCGCTTGTGAAGGCGATATGATTTGGACGTTTACCTATACTGATTGTGCAGGGAATACGGCAGATTGGTTGTATACATATACTGTAGATCTTCCAACGTTTGTATTGCCAGCGAATGGTGCGAGTAACGTCGAGTGTTTAGCTCAAGTGGCGGTGTCAACTCCTCCGGTAATGACTGATTTATGTGGTAACACTATTATACCGACAATGACGGAAAATGCAGATCCAGTATGTGAAGGAGATAAGATTTACACATTCACTTATACTGATTGTGCAGGAAACACAGCAGATTGGACATATACTTATACGATTGATATAGTGACATCACCAGTTGTTCCAGCTAATGAAACTGAAGCTGTTGTGTGTTTCGTAGATATTTATATTCCAACACCTCCAGCAGTAACAGATGTTTGTGGAAATGCGATTGTTCCAGTAATGACTGAAAGCGCTGACCCGATTTGTGTAGGAGATAAGGTGTATACATTTACATATACCGATTGCGCAGGAAACGCAACGATTTGGACATATACATTCTCGATAAACGATAATATCTCGCCAACGGCAAGTAATCCTGCACCACTATCGGTTCCAGGGCCTTTGAATGTGCCTGCACCTGATGTTACTGTCGTTATTGATGAAGCTGATAATTGTGATCCAAACCCACAAGTAACATGGGTAGATGATGTATTAACTGGAACACCATGTGTTGATGAAGTAATTATCAGAACATATATGGTTACAGATGCTTGTGGTAACATGAAAACGGTGACACAAGAAATAATAATCGAAGCAATTTTCCCGCCAATAGATGCAGGTATTGATCAGATAATTTGTCAAGGTGAATTTGTAACATTAACTGTAGGAAATCCGATGGGAATCACGCCAATAGTATGGACAAGTCCAGTATTCGCACCAGTGATAGATAATGTGCCTTTCGCTCCTACAACAACAGGAGATTATACTGTAACCCTCGATAATCTTGGATGTATTAGTACAGATGTAGTGACTGTTATCGTTGAAGAATTACCAGTAGCAAGTTTCATTGGTGATGTTCTATCTGGATGTGAGCCATTAACTGTTGTGTTCACAAACACTTCAACTTCAACGGCAGGTCTTGATAATTGTACATGGGCATTTGAAGGGACAACACAAACATTTAATGGATGTGGAGACCTTACTTATACCTTTGAAGAAAGTGGTCTTTACGACGTCACTTTGACGACCCAATCGGTTAACGGTTGTTCAGCATCTGTTACTTATACTGATTACATCTATGTTGAAGATAATCCAGTAGCGTCGTTTAGTCCTTCATCTACGGAATTATTGAATATTTCGACTGAAGTTGATTTTAATAATACGTCAACAGGTGCTACAGATTATGTATGGATATTTGGAGATAACAGTGCGAGTTCAACAGTGGAAAATCCAACGCATGTGTTCCCTGGAGAACAAGCCGGATCTTATACTGTCGAGTTGTTTGCATATTCACCATTAGGTTGTGTCGATTCTACGTTAATTGTAATTAGCGTTGCAGAGGAAACGATCTTCTATGTACCGAATACATTTACGCCAGATGGAGATGCTCACAACCAATATTTCCGACCAGTATTCACTTCTGGTTATGACCCATACGATTTCCAACTTTTGATCTTTAATAGATGGGGAGAAGTTATCTGGGAATCTCATGATGCAAGTGCAGGTTGGGATGGAACATATGACGGTTTCGTTGTTCAAGACGGGGTTTATTCATGGAAAATTGAATTTAAGACTTCTCAAAATGATGAAAGAAAAGTAGTCGTAGGTCATGTAAACGTGCTTAGATAAGGATAGTAAAGAACTATTTACGTCAATTGTGGATATGACATTTGATGTAAATGGTTCTTTTTTGTTTTGAAAAATGAATGTCCACGCGAGATAGTAGAAATCATTTTGGAGAGGCGAATTTTTGGAATAAGGAATTGACGAAAAAACAATTATTTAGGAAAATTCTTGAATTACATTCAAGATGCGTCGAAAGGAAAAATTCCATAAAAAGGGTACGAAAATTGTTCGTTTGGGTGAAACAAGCCCTATGAAAAAGTCCAACTTAATCGTCCTAAGAAATAGTTTTTATTTAGTCACCTTACTTGTTTTATCTTCGTGTAATAAGCTAGAGTTTGAGTGGACAGAAAGCGCAAGTTTGAAAGACACAGAGTGGGTGATTACACGATATGACAACACCTTGACGAACAATAGTGAATTCCCAATGGACACACTCTATTTTATCGATAACAATTCCTATCAAATCAATGGAGGTAATGAACGCGCTTATTATCTTAAATCAGTTGATGCTGGCGAAATAGATGAATATCATTTGCGCTTATCAGACTGTTCACCATTTGGAGGTGACTATGGAACGTGGCTCGATCAATTTAGTATTGATGAAGGAGAAGTGACGAACAAGTTATTCAATTCAGGAGACAATGAAATCATAGTTTGGATGGAAAGAATTTGATCACAATTCAATATACATTTCTCTTCATTATGGAGATTCATGAAATACAAATTACGAGTGAACGATATCGAAATAATATCGTTCTTTTTTTTGATCAGAATTTTGTTTATTAATTTACTTTCGTTACTCAGTCTTAACTCCTTGTTTGTCAGCGTTAAATAGTCGAACTAAAAAGTCGGCTAAAAGCTGGGATTTACCTTTTGAAATTTATTTTGTTTGGCTTTTAAGTGAAAAAAATATCGTAGAACTGATAATTATGATTAATTTATAACACGAGACTAGAACCATGATTACACAAACTGGCGGCATTATTCTTCCCTAGTTTGTTAGAGGTATCACCCTTTAAATAGCACTCCCTTTTTTTTATTGGACAATAATTAACGAGTTGAATAGGAGATACTCGGAGTGGATACTAACTAAACTCGAAATTCTCTAAGCTATACTAAAAACTACAATTTATGAACCTAAATTATGCAAGAAGGGTGTTTAGTCTCGCCCTGATTTCAATTTGTTCTGGCTTTGGCTTTGGGCAGACAACCACGCAAAAAGCGGAAATCATCAAAGATTATAATCAACAAGAACTGCTTCAATTAGAGCAAAACCTCCAAAAAAAATCAGAAGAGTCGAAAAAAAGGGCGATCCAATTAGCAGCCATTAATGGTTGGCCCTTAACTGTTACGACCCCAAATGGGGCGTTTGCAGAGTTGCAAGGTGTCGACGAGGATGACAATCCTATTTATTATGTCACTTCAAATGCTGATGCTGCTGAATCTACGCGAACAAATCACTTGAATTCTGGTGGATCGCTTGGCTTGAATCTGAACGGTGATAATATGACCGCCTATGTTTGGGATGGTGGATTAGCTCGTTCTTCTCACCAGGAATATGATGGAGCTGGAGGAACGAACAGATATTCGATCGGAGATGGTTCAAGTTCGTTGCATTACCATGCTGCCCACGTAACAGGAACTATTATGGCTTCGGGAGTTCAATCTAGTGCCAAAGGGATGGCTCCACAATCGAATGTTATTGGTTCAGATTGGAATTCAGATTTATCAGAAGCAACGAATTCAGCAGCTTCTGGAATGTTAGTGTCCAACCATTCATACGGTTACCGAGTTAGAGATAATGCAGGCAATGTAATATTGCCGACGTATTACTTTGGTGGGTATATTTCTGATTCAAGAGATTGGGATCAAATCATGTACAATGCTCCAAACTATTTGATGGTTGTCGCAGCTGGAAACGACGGAAACGATAACACAGCTAATTCAAGTCCAGTAGGCGGAAATAGTTCATTTGATAAATTAACGGGACATTCAACGGCCAAGAATAATTTGGTTGTTGCAAATGCACAGGATGCAAATATCGATGCAGCTGGAAATCTTCTTTCCGTTAGCATTAGTAGCTCGAGTAGCGAAGGGCCAACAGATGATTTGAGGATCAAACCAGATATTACTGGAAATGGAAGTGGAGTATACTCTACATATGAATCTAGTAATTCAGCATATGGAACTATTTCAGGAACATCAATGGCTTCGCCAAATGTCACTGGTTCTTTAGTGCTTTTACAAGAACATTACAACAATGTAAATGGTAGCTTCATGAAAGCTGCGACCTTGAAAGGTTTGGTCTTGCATACTGCAGACGATGCTGGATCCGTTGGGCCTGATGCTGTTTTTGGATGGGGACTCTTAAATTCTAAACGAGCAGCAGAGTCAATTACAAATAATGGAAATCAAACAATGATTGAGGAGCTCTCATTGGCACCTGGTCAAACGTACACGATTACGGTAGAAGCAGATGGAATCAATGATTTGTTGGCTTCAATTTCATGGACTGACCTTGCAGGTACGGCGAATACTGGAACCGTAAATTTATCAACTCCAGCATTGGTTAATGACCTTGATATCCGCGTGAGCAAAGGCGGTTCAACTTATTCTCCTTGGAAACTTACGGGACCATCAACGAATACACAAGGAGATAACAATGTCGACCCATTCGAAAGGGTAGATGTGGCAAATGCTTCAGGAACGTACACGATTACAGTAACTCATAAAGGTTCTTTGAGCGGTGGTTCTCAGAATTATTCATTGATCGTAACTGGAATCACGCAAAATGCAACTGTTTGTAATGCGACGATTCCTAGTGGACTTGTAGCGAATGGAGTGACAACTTCTTCGGCAAACCTTTCATGGGCATCTGTTACAGGAACAACGTACACTGTTCGATACAAAGCGACAGCTTCATCAACATGGATAACGGTGAATAGTGCCGTTAACAGTCTTTCCATTTCAGGATTGGTTTCTGGAACTCAGTACGAAGTACAAGTGATGAGTGTTTGTCCAAATGGGTCAGATTCTGGTTATGGATCTTCAACATTGTTTACAACTGGTGCTGCACAAGCATTTTGTAACGGTGCTATTACAAGTTATCCTTATTCAGAAGGATTTGAAAACACACTTGGAGCTTGGACTCAGAACACAGGAGACGATTTCGACTGGACAGTTCAAACGGGTAGCACAGCATCTAGTAACACTGGACCAAACGCGGCGAATGAAGGAAGTTACTATGTTTACATGGAATCATCTACTCCAAATTTTTCAACGAAAAATGCAATTTTGACAAGTCCTTGTTTCGATTTGACGTCAATCTCAAATCCTAAACTTAATTTTGATTACCACATGTATGGAGCAGCTGCAATGGGAGAATTGAACCTTGAAGCCAGTACAGATGGCATATCTTGGGCAACACTTTGGAGTAAAGTTGGCGATCAAGGAAATACATGGATTTCAGAATCAATAGATCTTAGTGCATATACAACAAGTTCTGCTTTGAAATTTAGATTCAATGGTACGACAGGAACTACATGGCAAGGTGACATGGCAGTTGATGCGATAAATTTATTTGATGACGTAGTTGCTGGACCAAATTGTACGGCGACAATCACATCATTCCCATACAATGAAAGCTATGAAAACACATTGGGAGATTGGACACAAGATGGCG
>NVXP01000146.1 GCA_002733985.1 Fluviicola sp.
GATATAATAGTGGACGAGTTTTTTGGTTATCTTCCTACTAAATCGACTTCCAAGCCCCATTGAAAAGAGCATGAGCGAAAGAATGATAGTCCACTGAAAAACGGAATCTCCCAAGAAATAGGATGCCATTGTCGCGAGGACATATTCAGCTACAATTCCAGATAATCCTGTTGCAAAAATGGAGATTTTGAGTAACCTCGAATAATTAATTGCCTTCACTCTAAAATCTTACAGGTTCCAACACCAGATGAACAATAGCGCTCCACCAATATATGATGCCGCTTCAAACAATCCAGCTCCGAAGTTTGGCTTTTCTTGATTGACGATCTCGTCTGTCAATTTAGCCGTTGGAATAAACACTTTATCTACGATCAACCTGATCAATGGGAGAAGTATGAAACCGGCTAAAATATCCACTCCAATCATCAACATAGATTCTTGCCACGTTGAGTGTACAATTTGAAACCCAGAGTAGATCAGAATAGCAAACGCAATTTGCGCACCACCCGCACCAATTGCAGCGGCATTGTTTCCTTTGTAAATTTCCTTTCGAACATTGAAAGGCGTGATAAAATCATAGTACATAAAACCGATAGATCCGATCACTAAGGCAAAGACTAGAAAAATTGCAGCTTCGACTGGTTTATCTACCTCCGTAAGCATCACTCCGCCAACGATCAATCCAGTAGCGAAATAGTGAATCCCTTTGGTTAATCCAACAGCGACATTTCCATTCACAATAATGTCATCCCATAAACGCAATTTTGGATGAATGATTTTATCCAGAACAAGAGACGTTAAGTTCAGGATCAATATTCCAATTCCACCGTAAATCAATGACAGGACAATTTCAGAGTAAAAATCTCCAGAACCTTCACTATTCATCACACCACCAATAATCATCAGGAATCCCAAAAAGTAACCCAAGTAGCCCAGATAGAAGCTTAAGTTGTCCTTTTCCGTCAGCTCCTTATTGACATTAAATGATGGATTAAACATCCGAAAGGCCAATTGTGCGACGAAGAACAATACAAGGCATAACAGTAAAAACACCCCAGAATGCCAAATAAATTCAAAACTAGTTTCCATACTCTATTATTTACCAAATCCACCTCCACCGCGACTTCCAGTGCTAGATGAACTATATCGTTTATAAAAATTCCGATTTGACGCACGTCTACTGTAGAAAAAAGGATAGTACCTTACTCTATGTGGACTTCGCGTTCCATATTTCGTTGAATCAGTTGCTGTTTTTGGACCATAAAACGGACGATTAAACAGGTAATCCTCTTGAAACGTTCTGTATTCTTGGAGCGAGATATTCAGCCCTTGAATACCTAACTCACTTGCCAGTGTGCTGTTCGTTTCGTTGAATACCCAAAACGTTGAATCTTCATAACCCACAACATTTACGGTGTCCAAATAGAATTCCTTCCATTCTCCAAAGTTCTTATTCCCGACAAAGTTGGTGAATCCTGGTGGTGAGATCAGACTATTGATTGCTCCTTTATCCGTTCTCGAAACCACTTCCATTCCCATATCATTTTCATGCAGCATGAAGAAATCGTCAGATACTTTGATGCGCTTTGAATAGGAAATTGTTACTGTAGAATCGCTTTCAATTTGATAGATCTTGTACTTATGTTCGTATTGATCACCCTTCAAGTCCATGTCGTCCAAAGTGATTGTATAACTTCCCTTTTTCGGCAGACTTTCCATTAACTCGTTGATGGGGTTGGGAGGAATAGAAGTGCCTCCACAACTTGCCAAAATCAAGGTAATTGTGGTTATGAATGATATGGTGCTAATTTTTCTCATTCTCGTCTCAGTATATTACTTACTTCATAATCTTTCAAGCGTTTTCCAACGTAGACTTCTGTCGAATTATCTTCGTATTTGTTGAATGATATTACGTATTCTTGTTTGTCACATTCGAACAACCAATTTTTCACGGAAAATGACTCCGTTGAGCCTTCTACTTCGCCTTCGCCATTTCCAAAGAACACGTAGTTTCGATTGTCAAAACGAAAACCATCGTTCATGTCAATTGTTTCATTCTGAACCTTGTTTTTCCCTGCAGGCCAAACATCATCAAATTTTGCTTCCCAGAACACACTTAAGTTCGTGCTTTGCATGTTGCAATTCAGGAATCGTTTCCGTTTTCCATTGATAATTGTGAATTCTAACTCTTTCGAGCCATTCGCCCATGTATAAATGGAAGAGTCTTCGACAATCCAACTTAAAAAATCGTAATCCAGAAGGTATCCATCCTTTATCTCAGCGACTTTGTAATCAACCTTCGGTTCATCCTTGGGCTTTTCTTTTGACGAAAATAGATTTTTGAAAAATGACATTATCCTAAATAAATTAAATTATCCGTACCAATAAACTTAGTAGGCAAGATCGTTCCATCCCCGCAAGATGCATAGCCATAATGTGTTATTCCAAAGACGACGCATGTAACAAACAATGCTGTTACTATAGAAAAGACAATTAGAAATTTTTTATTCGACTTGAGTTCGGCGAAACTAGGAAAGGCCTCAAGTAGTTTACTGGGATTTCCCCAATAATTCTTCCCRAAATAGACCACTGCRCTCAATACAAGAAATACAATTGCATAAAACCARATGTACAATCCTCCTCCTAATGTCCGTTTKTCTATCGAAACTTTGACAGGMSCYAARTTSCCATTGTGTGCAATAGCTCTRACRAAATAYGTCCCYTTATTTTTAAACTCTAAKTYAAAKTTCATTTTTAGATCAYTGTAKRYMGAATAYCCRYMATTSCCATTTGGATGTYGTTCCATCCATAGGTTCTTGTAAACAGAATATACGTGCTTRTGATCTTYATCWARTAACTCTATTTCCAATTCAGAATATTGAGGARKYAYAYYYSCWAAGAAAGATTGGACGATATCAAATTGGTAGATTTTATTTGCGTCTGGAATYTGTATCTGACTCACTGCTCGTTCTTTGAGGTCAAGTGATGTATCAGAAACATGACTCGTCATATTACAGATCAGCGCGTAGCCTCCAAATAAGATGGTAAACAGAAAAATCATTACTGCGTATGGAGAGACGAACTTCATTCGCTCAGGAGTAAATTCGAAGTTAAATAAGTTATTTCCTGAATCGCTATCTGGTCGCTCTACGCCCTTATGCTCTGCATAAAATTGTGCGCGATGACGCATTCGTTCTTCATAAGACATTCCGCTTGGGGCCATAGAATACGAATATAGGAATTCTTTGCCTTGCCAAATGATAATACTGCATTATGCATCCCAATAAGCCAATTACGGATCGATTTAAAAGAAAAAAGCGGGACACATTACTGCATCCCGCTTTCACCCTTGAATTTATTAATATGAGTAACCCTTCATTGAGGCAGAAAAATCTCCTGCATAAATTGGAGTGAACCAAAAGAACCCTACATGAATGTGGTGCAAGTTTGCCACACTATGTTGAAATGAAGTAGACATACCAGAATAGCAAGAACCGTCAAATAGAGTAACCGAACCACCATTAATTATTTCTACAGATGAAACATTGTCATTCGCTGCTCCCAACCACTGTTGTTGGAAGTATGAATTGTAGGCTCTTCTTAAAAAAGTATACTCGGCAACATAATTCGTGTGCTGGTAGAATTTAAAAACACTGTTTGATGAACCATTCGTATAATTCGTGCAAGGTTCACGTAAATCCATCACAGCAGACTCATCAGTTTGATTGAATTCCTTCATTTCTTCGTACGAATTGAACACTCTGATATCAAATGTTAAACCATCTTCACTGACTGCTTCAACTGAAAGAGCTGCATTTTCTGGCGATCCATTTTTTTCAATTAATTCTTCGTGCATCTTTGTGTCTCCTCCAGTGCGCAAAAGCGTATTAGACTCATCAAATAGATATGTCACTGAATATTGTTCATCTCCGTAGGTGTAGTTGTGCGTTACTTGTTCTGTTTTCGATGAAGTCGCTCCAGACTCCGTGTTCTTGGTAATTTCTTGCTTTTTACAACTAACAATAACTGTTGCTGCAACAAGCAAAAGGCTTAGTGATTTGATTACTCTTTTCATTTGATGATTTTTTTGCCTACTCTAATATGACTTTTCGGCTAACGTCAGACACGCTTAATTGCGCATTCAGTTGTTGGTTACTGAAAGCTTGAATAARCTAACCACGAAATGCGTTTTTTTTTGATCAAWAAAAAACAATTTTCATAACTACTAATAAATGAACAGATTACGAAGAAAAAATAAAAYACAGGTGGAGAAAATCGAGGTTTAGTAAGGATAGAATTATGCTTCAATTATCTATATATTGACATAGTAAGTTCTTGTAGTGTGTTCACATTACACCCTTGAAATCGTGTTTTCTCACCGACTTGGTCTTTTTCACTAGTTGGACGAATAAAATTGAATCTATTCTAATACCTTTGTGATCAATCAAACGTGGGATGAGTCAAGAATCGGTAAGAATCAACAAGTATTTAAGTGAAGCGGGTTATTGCTCTCGTCGTGCCGCGGATAGACTCATCGAACAAGGTCGAATTACAATTAACGGTATTGTGCCTGAGATGGGGACGAAAGTTCTACCAGGCGATGAAGTAGCCGTAGATGGGAAATCGATTGTCCAAAAGGATAAAAAGCACGTTTACATTGCTTTCAATAAGCCGATCGGAATTGTTTGTACTACCGACGGTCGTGTTGAGAAAGATAATATTATTGATTTCATTAATTATCCAACTAGAATCTTTCCGATTGGACGATTGGATAAGCCAAGTGAAGGTTTGATCTTACTAACCGACGATGGTGATATTGTCAATAAAATTCTACGTGCTCGGAATAACCACGAAAAGGAATACATTGTTTCAGTTCATAAACCTGTGACTTCTGACTTTATCAGAAAAATGGGGAATGGCGTTCCAATTTTAGAAACGATGACCCGCAACTGTGAGGTTGAGCAACTAGGACGATATGATTTTAAGATTGTATTGACTCAAGGATTGAATCGGCAAATTCGCCGCATGTGTGAATACTTTGGATACGAAGTAATTCGCTTGAAGCGCGTTCGAATTATGAACATTGAACTCGATATGCCAGAAGGTGAATACCGCGACATTTCAGAGGCAGAGTTGACAGAGTTGTACTTATTAATTGACGACTCACAGAAAACAGACGATTAATTCTATCTTCTTTTCTAACTAAGATTTCATATTTATTACTCCAGTCCTGTGCTTGACATTTAGTCTTCAGAAGTACCTTCTTTTCTTATATAATTCATCCTTAAACAAAAAAGCCGCCCCGATATTCCGATAAATATCGGAATCGGGACGGCTTAACATTATGCGTTGGTTATCTTATTGAACAACCAATTGCGTAGTTTGTTTATTATCTCCTGAGATTACCTCAACGAAGTATGATCCTCTTGGGAATCCTGTAACATTCAGGGAAACCACATTTGGTCCAACTTCTAAGTGCTTCACGTCAGTAAACAATACTTTTCCTGATAGATCAACAATACGCACATTAGCATCGGACTCACTTCCTGCTCTAACATTAATATTGAATCTACCGTTTGAAGAAAGAATTGGATTAGGGTAAATGTTCCCAATCTCAAATCCACTATTGTCAACAGGCATGTTTGAACTCATACCTTCAGACGATTTAAGATTAACAAGTTCACGACCTTGCTTAAAGTCCGACTCATTACCAGCCTGTCCGATTACAGTTTGCATTCCATTGATATTATCTTCGATAATGAGCGTGTAATCTTCTACTTCACCGTAATTGAAATTACCGCATGCTGGTGGATAACCACTACAAGCCCAACTCATTGATACTCGTACTCTCAAGTTTACGTTCGTCGTTGCGTATTGCGGCACAATGAATGAACCACTCAATGTAGAAGAACCATAACCTTGACCTACGAGTTCACCCTGATCATTGAAATCACCATCGTAGTTCCAATCCACCCATATTCTCCACGCTTCATTATAAGCAGCTCCTGAGAATCCTGGTGTTAACTGTACAAATACTGCATCACCTATTGATGCTGTAGTAGACATGTTTGTAAAATCAGCGTATCCGTTATTATTTCCTGATTGGTTGTTAATAGAACCCAGCACAACTTGATCAATCCACTCATAAGCAGTACAATACCCTTCACTTTCACAATAAACTGGTGCACATTCACCAACTGTAACTGTAAAGCTACATGTTGCTGTTGCTCCAGTTACATCATCAGTTGCAACATATGTTACTACTTGTGAAGTACCTCCATCTGCAAAGCTACCGTTTGATGGTCCTGAAGTTTGAGTAATCGTGATTGAATTTCCACAAGGGATTTCCATAACAAACTCATGTAAGTTACACTCGAACTTATCAGCCCATTTTCCGTTATTTGCTTTGATTACTGTATAATCAGCCTGTCCACATGAAGAACTAGGGCTTCCACTATAGTTATCTGGTTGACTATTCGCCCAGTTCTCATAGCTCACTCCTTCTCCGTTGGCCCATTCAAATGTTCCCTCTACGTTTTGATCAGTATAACCGATCCAAGCGCGACTCGCTCCGATTTGTGTACGGATAAATTCATTTTCACCAGCGGATTGAATTGTTGCTAAATGACCACCAGCAAGAATTGCAGCTGTATTTGCAGCTTGCCAAGAGTGGTTCGAAGTATTCGAACAGTAGTAACGACTTCCGTTGTATTCACCCATATAGATGAATCCGTAGATTTGTGTTGCCGGACCACATCCATTATCACACGTGCTAAATGAACTTGCCGTTGGTTCGTCCCAACTAAGAGTCGATCCTGTTGTAACAACACCACACGTTTCTGAGTAGTTACAATCAAAGCTTTGATCTCCAGGACATATTATGTCAACGAAGCTTTCTACTTCAACCGTTGCACTTACAGTTGCAGTACATCCATTAGCGTCAGTTACTGTGTACGTGTAAGTACCGTTAGCTTCAACGAAGACACCAGTTCCAGTATATGGAGCAGTTCCTCCTGTTGCAGATACAGTTACGTCACCTGTTTCAGTCACACAATTAATATTCGATACCGTTGCCGTTGCAACTAGTGTAGGTGGTTCTGTTACTGTTTGCGTTGTCGTAGCTGAACATCCGTTCGAATCTGTTATTGTGTATGAGTAAGTTCCAGCGCTTACATTGTAAACTCCTGTTCCAGTATATGGTGCAGTTCCTCCTGTTGCAGATACAGTAATGTCAGCTGTTCCTCCATTACATAAAATTGATGTTGAAGAAGTTGTTACAGACAATGCATTCGGTTCTGTAACAGTAGTTGTTACAGTAATTGAACATCCGTTAGCGTCAGTTACAGTATAAGTGTAAGTTCCTGCGCTTACATTGTACACTCCTGTTCCTGTATATGGTGCAGTTCCTCCTGTTGCTGAAACTGTAATGTCAGCTGTTCCTCCGTTACATAAAATTGATGTTGAAGAAATTGATGCAGACAATGCACTCGGTTCTGTAACAGTAATAGAAGCACTAGAA
>NVXP01000147.1 GCA_002733985.1 Fluviicola sp.
GGCTGAGCGGAGCCGAAGCCCGAACTCTATAACTTATTCTTAAAATGCGTTTCATTCTGACACATTGCTAATTCATTCAGCTTATCTGGTGTGTCATTGATGAGTGCTTCTTTCTTTTTTCTATTCCAGCGTTGAACTTGTTTTTCTCGATAAAATGCTGTGTCTATTCTGCTGAATTCTTCATAGTAAATGAGCTCTACTGGGAGTCTTTTTTTAGTGTGGTTGGCTCCTTTTCCACTTTGATGCTGAGACAAACGTAGTTCAAGATATTTCGTGCTTCCTGTATAATAACTGTCGTCGGAACATCGAAGGATGTACATGTATCCTTTCATTTTGGTTAGGCTTATTAATGAGAAAATGCGGCTTTAGTTTACTTTAAGTTAGTGAACTTTTTTGAAATGACGTTTCGTTCTCGGCTCCGCTCGAACTGCACTCGGTTACACTAGAACTGCACTCGGTTAGACTAAAAATGCACTTGGTTAAACTAAAAATGCGCGCGGTTACGCTAGAAATGCACTTGGCTCCTTTCGGGCTTCGGCTCCGCTCAGCCCTCGAGTTTAATTCTTATTGATCAAATTATCTTTTCTAAATGAACTTCGAGGGCTGAGCGGAGCCGAAGCCCGAACTCTATGACCCACCGTGTCCATTTATTTTTTTCTCCTCAATCCAAATAGACATATATCGTGAGGCTTGATGCGATTCCTTTTGAAGAATTAAACTCACCAAAGATTTATTTCTGTGCGCTTTTAAATCGTTTAATTCCTCCAAGCATTGTGTTAATTGTTCAGTGAATTGCTTTTTTGTAAATCGTTTTTGAAGCAATTTGAATCCGCGTTCCTGCGCTTTTCCCCATTCCTGTTGATCCAAATAGAGTTGTGCAGCCCGTTCCGCAAATGCTTCAGGACTATCTTCGATAAACCCTCCCCATTCTCCATCAGTCATTCCCTCAGCTCCAATCGTTGTTGTTACTGATGGTGTTCCGCAAACCATTGATTCCAAAAGTTTCCCTTTTATTCCTGCGCCGAAACGAATGGGAGCTAGACTCACCCTTGATTGTGAAACAACGTCAAGTGCATCATCTGCTCTACCCTTTACTAAAAATCGTTCCCTCTCATTCGCTAGTTGATACACCTTTTCACTACAATACGCTCCATAAATGGTGAGTTTTGCCTTTGGTACTTTTTTTAGAATTAGCGGCCAAATTGTTGACTTCAAATACCGCACAGCATCCCAGTTTGGTTCGTGCCAAAAATTACCGATAAAAACAAAATTTTCTCTGTCCTCAAAAGCAGGTAGATCGTCCTTACTGTCGGTAGCATAAATGGGTAAATGAACGACTTTTTCCAAGGGGATTTGGTAGGCTTCATTCAATAGTTTCACTTCAAAATCAGAAACCATCAATGAAATATCGCTGCGATAAATTGCCGCAAGCTCACGTAGTTGAAGGTCAGAACGAAGGTTTTCAAGGTCTTGATGCTCTCGCATCGGCTTCCCTCGTTTGAGTGCTTTATGTCTTGCTTCACGCAAAAAATGCAAATCTTCCGTATTCAATACACGAATCGCATTCGGACATGTGTCCATCACGCGCCAAGCAAATTGCTCTTCCGTCATGAAACGATCAAAAATCACGATCTGCGGATCCAGTTTCTCAATAAATTTGTTGAATGAACTGTCATTTAGTTGAACAAACGAACAGGATATGTCCAATTTCGMAAGGTCTTCYTGATARAACGAATCTTTAGCAGAAGAAACAAAGGTGACTTGATCTCCTTCATCGATGAAATGATGGATCAGCTGCATCATGCGCGTTCCTGCCGCAGATGATGTTGGTTCAGGCCATACTTTTCCTATGATGAGTATCTTTTTCAATTCCTTATTCTTCCAACTTGAATACACGCTCAATCGATCCATCGCTATAAATGTAAATCAACGGTGTGTTTGGAATAATCGGTGTTTCTCTTCCGAGAAGGTCAACCACTTTAACGAGTTCCACAGTGTTCAGYTTGAGCTCTTCCAAGTCCACAATTTGAACCAAATGACAAGATGAWGTRTCTAYTTCMACTRTTTCACAWAGRTTAGAGAAYGCWATTCGGACAGCGTAATGACCGACTGTTGATGCAGTATACGATTGATTGGTTTCACCCGGAATCGCTGCGTAGTTATTGTCACAATCTAGCCATTGATAACCCGCTCCGTTCATTTCAGCGGTTAGCAAAGCTCCAGTTTGAATGACGTCATTATTGATCCCTGAAATGCAATCAATGTAAATGCACGTTGACGTGTCAACTTGAGTACCAAAACAATCTGAAAATGTAATTTCAACAGCATAAAAACCAGTAGAATCAGCGGCGTAGTCTTGATAAATAGCACCGATAACTGGATCGTAGTTTGACTCACAATCAAGCCATTGGTATGTTGCACCATTTTGCTGTGCTGTGAGTATTACTCCTGTCTGGTTCACGTCATTGTTGAGTGGGCCGCCGCATAGCACTTCGAAATTTACGATTGCATCAAACAAGGCATTCGCATAAGCATATGGTGGATAGGTAACGCTCACACAGGTGAGTTGATTGTTGTTCAATATATTCAGATCAAGGTCCTGTCCATTGTTTGCGACGAGACAATTCAAGAGGTTATCCGCAGCATACAAAGTCACAAGGTCTGGATTTTGGGAAACATCTATGTGCGTCAATTGATTATTTTGACATTGAAGCTCCGTTAGTATTGATTGTTGGGAAACATCAAGTACTGTCAATTGATTCTCGTAGCAATGCATGTAAGTGATACCTGAAATCATCCCAAAATTGATAGTCGACAATTGATTGTATTGACAAAACAAAATCGCCACGAGTGGATTTAACGCCAAGTCCAAAGATGTGATTTGGTTGTTATTGCAGCGAAGGTCGTTCAGCTGAGGATTCATTGAAACATTCAAGGCGGTCAATTGATTGATTTGGCAATGAAGTTTAAAAAGCGCGGGTAAACCTGTAACATCCAAAGAAGTTAATTGGTTTCCACTGCATCGAAGGTCGTTTACGTTTGTATTTGCCAAACCAACAATTGAGGTCAATTGGTTGTTGTAGCAGAAAAATGTAGTAAGTGAAGTGTTATTTGTAACGTTGAGCGAAGTTATACTATTGTCGTTGCAGCGCAAATCATTGAGCTGTGTGTTTTGAGATAAGTCGAGTGAGGTCAATTGGTTATTGAAGCAAAAAAGCATGTTAAGCGAAGTGAAATCTTCAATTCCTGTGAGATCTGCAATGTTGTATCCCCAAACGATGAGCGACCCGACATTACTGATATTCGCGGTTGTAACATAATCGTCATTTGAGATGCCATTTCCCATTCCATTCGCTTCGAGATAAGCTTCAAAATTATCGTCTGGAACGTACGTTTGCTGTGCGAAGGTATTGACGCTTACGAATAGGACGAAAAATAAAAGTAGGCGAGGCAATGAATTGATCATATGGTAAAAATATATGTTTATTCGTTGAAACCAAAGCCTGTGCTACTAATTGACCGATAAATCACGTATTGTTAAAGTTTGTGTTTTAGAATCAACAACTAATCCTTCAATAATCCAGAACGTCCATAACCAATCTAAAGCCCATCTCACTATTCGAAGAATGCTGGTCACCGTAAAATTGACGCACGGGATACTGAATGTAATAACCTGTGTCATTCCAACTTCCACCTTTGGTCACGCCCCATGGTTTGTCCGATTTCAACGGATCATTGTACGAAAAGGAATATGCCATCTCCTCCCGAAAGTAATACGCATCTACTATTTCCTCCACGTTTCCAGCCATATTGTATAACCCGTATGAATTAGGTTCTAGTGCATCCACTGGCTTTGTTACATCAATAACAGTAGAACCTCCTATTTCGGGAGCCATCAACATTGGAAGCCCATTCGAGAGATACGCAAGTCGTTTTTTTATCTCACCGCTATAACTTTCTACTGGAATAGAATCGCGATACACACTCAACTGACTTATTGCCCGAAAATTGGCTCGTGGCACACCATTTTCATCTAGCGTAGAGTGCGATCCCCAAGGCAAGTATGAATACGAACAATCACCTTTGGACGCATATTCCCACTCCTCTTCTGTTGGTATTCTAAAACGTACTTTCTTGAAAATCCGCTCTTCATTTCCATTGTACTTCGCTGTCCACCATTGGGCAAAAGCTACCGCCTGTGCATAAGATACTCCCACAACGGGATAGTTCCCATAAGCAGGATGTCGTAAATAATACTCTACTAATGGTTCATTGTAAGCTTCTGGAATTCTCCAAACGAGTGTGTCGGGTAAATAGGATTTACCGAGAATGGAATCTTGCTGAATCATATCATTCACAAACTCCAAGTATTGATAATTACTCACTTCGAATTTCTCCATGAAAAAGGAATTAATAGAGACAGTACGAGATCGGAAATAATCGCCATTCATATCTGAAACGGGTATGTCTGAATCATTTGCCCCCCGAACATAAGATCCTAATGGAATAAATACAAAATCCGACGTTTTTTGATACTGTTTTGTGAGTTTTCGGAAGGTTTTGAGACTGTCTTTGTATTGTGCTGAAGTAGTAAGTGCGAAAGCAAAGAGGCCAAATAGAAGTAGTATGTGTTTCATATGGAGATAACGAGAGTTTTAAGAAATGTTACTTCCCGATGTAAAACAAGAAGTTCGTTGTGAGTCTGCCAGTAATTATTCCAAGTCAAATATCAACTCCATTTTCTAAGAACTGTAGTTATGTCAAGTTTTACATCCGAACGGATCATGCGCTTCGATTTTCCTGTTCCAAATTGACTATCGTAATTAGTTTCTTTGTGGCGAATATGCGCTTCGACAGCCAAATCAATCATTGCCTTGTCGAACTCCTTGGCCTTAGCGGTTCTGCCCACTCGTCCACTGTATTTTTCACAGGCATGTGTAGCAATCGCAACCTCTCTGTTTTTTGGACAATTTGGGTAAAGTCCCCTGATTGCCTTTGAAAATTCTGCTATGTATATTTTGTCTTGTGCCGCTCTAACCACAGCCGCTTTTTCATTTTTGCGTGCACGGTCTTTTTCATCATCGGCACACTCTTGTTCCGCTTTCGTTATTGCTGCTGCCTCAACATATTGCCCTTTTCGTTCAAAACGCTTTCTTCTGCCATTCCAGGTAAACAATACTCCACAATAGTTTGAATGTTTTTTAGATCGCCGTGTCAGAGCAGCATTGCCCGGCTTTAAAAAAGCAGATTTCACAAATGGTGAACACGAAAAACATGTTCCTCGATGCTTTTCCGATTCAGCAACATAGCGTTCACCTAAAGGAATTCGCTTTTGACACGTAGAGCACTTTAAAGTCTCTTTTTTGGTTAAGAAGATATTTTGGACGAAGGTGTTCATTTAGTTTTCAATAGAAATATGAAATAGATAATGGAGAATAGTCGATTGAGTTGGATGCATTATTCGACTCGAATAACGATACCACTAGCCTGACATTTTTTTGCTGTGTTGTAAGATTTCACTTTCGTAATTTCCTTTTTATCCTGATACATATGGATATAGTACAAGCCAGGTTTTTTAAACTTCAGCTGTATTTCATAAACCTGACCTGTTCGAAATTTAGGCAATTCCCAAGGATCAAATTCGACTCCTCTTTTCGAAGAGTAGTCCTTGTAGCTTCCTTTAAGTTTAAGCACTGCTGGCTTTTTTGGTTTTAACGCCTTTTCATAATACGCCACGAAATAAACCAAAAACTGCCCTTCTTGGGTTTTCAATTTGATGGTAAACTTCTCATTTTTGCTCACTGTGGTCGGCACTTCCAGAAACTCATAGTATCGATCAATGAACTCTTCATAATACCTGAAGTTGTTCTTTCCCATGTAATAACCGATTCCAACGTAATTATGCCATTTCTCCAGAACCGTTTTTTTATGACCATCATGAGGAGCTTTCTCACTCATAAACGCGTCATGTCCTTTCTTCATGTAGAAAAGAACAGATAAACTGTCGTTTGAATATGCTGGATCGTCACCAAGTTTAGTCTCAATGGAATCCAGCATTTCTACTGAGCCTATTGAAAAGCCAACTGTTTTTGAAGATTCGCCGTAAGCATTTTCTGAAACGTGATCATTCCCTCCCGCAAAAGCGTATCTATGATAAGGCTTTTCTCCTGCAGTGTTCCAATGCGCCACAAATCCTTTTTCTGAGGCTTCCTTGCACATTTTATTTGCGACCCGAGAGGCAAGAATATCAAGTTTAACGGTCTGTCGTTTTCTTTTCCCCCTGCTTTTATTAATTAACTCCAACTGAATCAACTTTAAAAGCAAGACATCATCATTGTCTTTAAACTCGGGAAGTCGTAACTCAGCATCGTTGAGTATCTTGTACTCATTGTAAACCGAATCAGGAATGCTTTGATTTCCGAACACACTCAAGATCGATAATTGGAAAACAAAAAGAAGGGTGAATTTTTTCATTTATTTACTTTTTCTGAATTGGGTTGAGCGTACATTAATGTCCCAAACAAGGGTTACTTTCCGATACAAAAAGTATCTTTTGAGGGTTTATAGGGTGTTCGGTGGTTGAGGTACAAATAAGGTACAAACCCTGCTGATTTAGATCTTATCATTGTTCATTTTCAGCATCGAAATCTCTTAGCGTCTCTTCCATTAAATCAACAATGTGCTTCATTTCCTTATTATGTTTTTTAAATGCTCCACATTTCTTAATCTCGGGGGCATCTTTTTTTGACATACTCATTGATAATGCCTTACATTTTTCCGATGGCTCAAAATTGTTCAACCCCTTCATTCCGTTTAAACGATGTTTCTCCAGCGCATCCGCTTCAACTTGCAAACATTCGCAATATGGATGATCAGAACTACAAGAGACTAACAAGGCAACAGCCAGTAAAATGAATAATACACTTTTCATGATTTAATTTTTAAGTTTCTACAATCAATAACCACCGTTCCTCCTTGGTTGATGTAAACATCATTTACTTGATCATCATCTGAATAATGACTCTTTAGATCAGATTTCAAATCTTCGTATTTATTATTGTTATCAGCGTTAAGGTACTTAACTATAATAAGCCGTCCTGTTGGCATCACTTGAAACGTACCATCTTTGGTTTGCAGTGGTTACTTTCCGATACAAAATTTAGCAAAGATATTCCCCAACAAATCATCCGTTGAGATATCACCAGTAATTGTCTAGATCTTTTACTGCAGGTTTAAGCACTAAGTCTATGCCATTACTGGAGTTTTTCTCGCCTTCGCACTCGTCATTGCCGTT
>NVXP01000026.1 GCA_002733985.1 Fluviicola sp.
CCAACCGATGACATGATATTAGAGGGAATACTTACACCGAAATTATCAATTAGATTACATGTAAGCACCAAACCATTTACTCGATTGATTTCGGCGACTGAATCTGATCCATATGAACCAGCTTCACGACGGAAACATGGCGTGTATCCAGTTAATTTGACAGAGAAATTCTCGTCAGGCAAAATTACATCACGGTACATGTTCGTAATGGGAACTTCAGCTGTTGGGATTAAGTACAAATCATCACGAGAGTCATGGTACATTTGTCCTTCTTTGTCTGGTAATTGTCCAGTTGCAATAGCAGAAGCTTCATTTACTACAAGAGGAGGTATTATTTCTTCGTAACCTGCAGCGTCGGCTTCAGCTAGAAAGAAGTTAATCAAYGCACGTTGCAGCTTAGCTCCTTTTCCTCGATAGACTGGGAATCCAGCTCCAGCAATTTTAACGCCAAGCTCAAAGTCAATCAAATTATATTTCGTGGTCAGCTCCCAGTGTGGTTTCGCATCAAATTCAAAGACTGGAGCCGCTCCGTGCGTTTCCGTGATTTCATTGTCCTCTTCGCTTTTACCTGCCTTCACAAGCTCATTTGGCACATTCGGAAGCAGGTACATCAATTTCTGAATCTCAGCATCAACCGAATCAACTTTTACTTTAAGCTCAGCTTCTGAACTTTTAAGCTCACCCGTTTTTGCTTTTGCCGCATTCGCTTCTTCTTGTTTTCCTTCTCTGAAAAGAAGTCCAACTTGCTTCGAGATTTGATTCATTTCAGCAGCAATGGATTCCAATTCCATTTTGGACGTTCTCCATTGTTGGTCTAAATCAAGAATAGTTTCAATAATTGGAGCAGCATCGAAGTGACGTTTCTTTAGTCCTTCAATGATCCCTTCTTTATCTGTACGAATGCGTTGTATCTCGAGCATTGTGTTTAATTTATTTTAAGCTTCTTGCGTTGCACGTCAGCTTGTTGCGAATTTAATTAAATGTCACCCAATTCGTTCCGATAGCCATAGGAATCGAAAAAAATAGGGGAACAAAAAAATCCCACTCCGATTCCGATGACTATCGGAACGGAACGGGATTATTACCAATAAGGTATGTGCTCGATTAAGCCTCTGTAGTTTCAAATGGAACTATCGAAACAAACGAACGATTATTTTTCTTTTTACGAAAGTTTACTACACCGTCAGTTAATGCAAACAATGTGTGGTCTTTTCCAATTCCAACATTGTTACCTGGGTGGTGTTGAGTTCCTCTTTGACGTACCAAGATATTTCCTGCAATTGCAGCTTGACCACCAAAAATTTTAACTCCTAATCTCTTACTTTCTGACTCACGACCGTTCTTCGAACTACCGACTCCTTTTTTATGTGCCATCGTTTTAAATTTTAATCCCGAAAAAATCGGGCGTACAATTTATACTTTAATATCGTTAATCGTAAGAGCAGTGAACTGCTGACGATGTCCGTTTCTCTTCTTGTAACCTTTTCTTCGCTTTTTCTTGAAAACGATTACTTTGTCACCTTTAACATGCGAATCTACCGTTGCGGTAATCTTTGCACCTTCTATAGCCGGGGCGCCAAGTGTCACTTTTCCTCCGTTATCTACTAAAAGAACTTTATCGAAATTTACTTTCTTTCCTTCTTCTGCATCTAAACGGTGGACAAAGATCTTTTGGTCTTTTTGCACTTTAAACTGCTGCCCTGCTATCTCTACAATTGCGTACATAATAGCTAATTTATTGTTTTTAATATCCCGAAAAATCGGACGACAAAGATAGGAGTTTATATTAACAATCCAATGTTGAAGAGGGAAAACTTTGAGTTTGTCTTAAATAATTGTTCTGTCATTTAAAAGGCGTGTCAAAAATGCAGGTTTTGTCTAACTTTACTACGTATGAATCGTCTGTGTGTTTTTCTTGCGTTGAGCTGTTTCTGTTTTATAGCCTCTTGTCAAAGTGATAAGGTTCAGGAGGAATTTATTACGGAGAATATCATCATAATTGTCATTGATGGAGCACGCTATTCTGAGTCTTGGGGCGATCCTTTACATTCGAACATTCCGAATCTTGATTCCTTGAAGTCTGAAGGTGTTTTTTTTCCGAACTTCATGAATTGTGGAGATACTCGAACAGTTCCAGGTCATGCTGCTTTATTGACAGGTGTGTATGAGAATCTCGATAATTTTGGTTCAGAAACGCCAACGAATCCGTCGATTTTTCAATGTTGGGCGGAAGAGTACAATGCAGCTTCGGATCAATCATGGATTATTACGAGTAAGGACAAGTTGGAAGTGCTAGGGAATTGCACTCGGAACAAGTGGAAAGATAAGTTTCTTCCTCGGACGCACTGCGGTGTGGATGGGGCAGGTCAGATGAGTGGATATCAAGATGATAGTTTAACAGTTTTTCAAGGTTTAGCTATTCTTGAAATGCATCACCCTAAGCTCACGATTTTCAATCTACGTGAACCAGATTATTCTGGGCATGGTGGTGTATGGAGTGAGTATTTAACAGGGCTTCAGAAGTCAGATGCATATGTCAAGCAGATTCTGGATTTTGTTAAAAACGATCCAGTCTATTCRGGTAAAACGACAGTTTTCATTACAAGTGATCATGGGCGGCATTTGGATGGTGTAAATGGCGGGTTTTCAAGCCACGGAGATGATTGTGAAGGGTGTCAAAGAATTGGAATGTTGGCCATTGGTCCAGATTTTGAGCCTGGGAAAGTTGTAGAAACTGACTATGGACAAATCGATATTCCTGCCACGATCGCTAGAATGCTTCATTTCAAGATGAGGTATTCAAAAGGACGCAGTATGCGGGAGTTGTTTGATTAAACCCGACTTGGCTGTTTTTTGCGTTTCGCAGCATTCGCGATGAATACTCCTGAGATGACTACTGCCATTGATGCGATCTGCCAAGTGTTAATCTCTTCTCCAAAAGACAATCCAATAACAACAGCAACGATTGGGATTARGTARGTCACGCTGCTAGCGAATAATACTGAGGAGGCTGCGATCAATCGATTGAAAACGATCAAAGCGAATGCAGTTCCAATTACACTAAGAACTATGATCGCTATTAATCCGTTTCCTGACCCTTCTGTGGTTTGAAATGTTCCGACAACGTCTTGTTGTATCGTRATTATTGTACTTGGGAGGATGGTRATGAGGAATGCGAGTGAAGCAATTTGAAAGCTCTTTAAATGTGATAGGGTATATCGAATTATGTTCAGGCTTATTGCGTAGCAAATGGTTGCGATCACAATAGCAAAGACATGTGTCCAATTTCCGCTAATAGAAAGGTTTTGCCCTGCGATCATCAAGGAGATCACTCCTCCGGTTCCGATCAGGATTCCAATTAGTTGAATCCGAGTGAGGCGGTCTTTAAAAACGAACGCTCCAATTAGAATGGCGAATATCGGTACGCAGCTGTTCAGCATTCCAGCGTAGCCAGATGAGATCCCTGTTTCGGCGTAAGTGAACAAGAAGGCGGGAAAGAAGTTTCCGCAAAATCCAACAATCGCCAATTTTCCGAATGTTTTCCAGTTTTTAAGAAGCTTTATGTCTTTAAGGGCGAATGGTAGAAGGACTAGCGCGGCAATAAACATTCTTAATGCTCCAACTTGTGTGTCGTTAAAAATCGGCTTTTCATCAATCGTAAACATGGCGCGCTTCATTAGTATGAATGAGCTTCCCCAAATTAATGCAAGAAAAACGAGTAATAACCAACTTGTTGTTCGGTTTGACATGGTGCAAATGTACTTGATTTTTGATTGTGAATAACTCAGTAGTTTTCAACAGAATGGATTTCTCTACCACTTTGTACCACTTTTGAATATTCCTTACAAATAATGGCTTTTAGAGCTAAAAGATGTAACCTTTTCCCTAAATTAGCGTTCAGAGTTATGAACAATGTAAATCTCAGTGGTAAAAAGTGGTAAATAGTGATTATTTTTACCTAATTATTATACCGTTATGGCAGGCTTAGTAGGAGAATTTGAAGTGAAATTGGACGCCAAAGGGCGTTTCATGTTTCCTTCCGGTTTACGGAAGCAGCTTCCTCCTGCAGCTCAGCGAGATTTTATGTTGAACAAAGGGTTTGAGGATTGCCTCACCTTATTTCCGCTCTCTGAGTGGGAAAAGCTCAGCGAAAAGTTATCAAAGCTTAACTTGTTTAAACCAAAAAATCGAATGTTCTATCGTTTGTTCCATCAAGGAGCAAAATTGATTAGTCTTGATAACGCAGGGCGTGTCTTGATTCCGGTAGGGCATGCAGATCGAGTTGGTTTATCACAAGAAGCAATGTTGATAGCTTATAATGATCGTGTTGAGATTTGGGACAAGTCGAAGTACTTCGAAATGATCGAAGGCTCCATGACGGATTTTGCCGATTTGGCAGATGAAGTAATGGGAGACTTGGACAATGACGAATAATCAAGAATATCATATTCCGGTAATGCTGCAAGAGTGCATTGATGCTATGTGTATCAATCCTGACGGTATTTACGTTGACGTTACCTTTGGCGGTGGTGGTCATTCACGTGCGATTTTTGAAAAGCTAAGTTCAAAAGGCCGCTTGATTGCGTTTGATCAAGATCCTGACGCAAGGAAAAATGCGTGGGATGCTCCAAACTTCGATCTTATTCCAGCAAATTTTGAATTTCTCTCAAATCACCTTCGCCTTCTCGGAGTTAAAGAAGTGGATGGTCTTTTGGCTGATTTAGGTGTGTCTTCACATCAATTTGATGAAGATACCCGTGGTTTTTCAATTCGTACCGAGGCGGAATTGGATATGCGGATGAATCAAAGGAGTCAATTGACAGCAGCTGATGTGGTCAATGATTATGAAGAGAAAGAGTTGCTCAGAATCTTCCGTTCATATGGAGAGATTAAAAATGCATTTCGATTGGTTCAGGAAATTACTACGGAACGTAGAAATGGTCGAATCAAAACAACGAACGACTTGATCAAGATCGGGACAAGATGTGCACCGAAACATAAAGAGAATAGATACCTCGCTCAAGTCTTTCAGGCTGTTCGAATCGAGGTCAATGATGAATTGGGTACGCTTGAAAGATTGTTGGAGCAAACGGCTGAGGTTTTAAAGCCAAAAGCGCGTTTAGTGGTGATGTCTTATCACTCTCTCGAGGATCGATTAGTAAAGAATTATACAAAACGAGGTTCATTGACGGGGGAGATTGAGAAGGATTTCTTTGGAAATGTACTCAAGCCGTTTACGGAAATTGTTCGGCATCCAATTGTGCCATCAGAAGAAGAAGTAGAAAGAAATAGCAGAGCGCGAAGTGCGAAATTGAGAATTGCGGAGCGAAATGGATAACGAATACCTAGATAAAGACAAAGCGGGTGCTCAAGAGGCATTGAAGGCTGTGAAGGAAAAAAAGCAGGCGAAACGAACACGTCAAAAAATAGAGAAGAAGCCAAGTGCATTTGTTCAGATTTTGAACGGTGATTTCCTGACAAAGGAATTTATGTTGGGGAATCTTTCATTCATCTTTTTTGTCATGTTTTTACTGCTATTGACTGTCTCAAAAGGGTATTACGGAAAGAGATTGTCGGATGGTGTGAATAAGACACAATTGGAATTGAATGAGTTGACGTCGGATCATTTTGAGGCGAAAACGCGATTGGAAGAAGAGACACAGCGGGTGAAGTTAGTAGATGAATTAGCACCAAGAGGATTAAAAGAAACGGTAAACCCAACGAAGGTAATCCGAATCAAGAAAAAATAGAAGTGAGCGAAAAGAAGGATATATATTGGAGAGCATACCTTGTCTATTTTGGCGTGGCGACCCTCATGTTGGTTGTGATCATTCGTACGGTCATGATTCAATTCGATGGTGGGCACCCTGTTTTCATGTCGACATCTGCGGGTAGTGTGAAAATGCCAACACGAACAGTTGATCGTACGCCACGTCGTGGTCAAATTGTTGATGCAAATTATACGCCTCTTGTAACGTCTGTTTCATTCTATGATATCCACATGGATCCAACGGTTGTTCCTCAGGCAATGATTGATTCAAGTCTTTCTGATTTGGCAGTTGCGTTGAATGAATTGTATCCAGAGAAAACAGCGCGTGAATACGAGAGAATCGTTTTAAGTGGTCGGACAAATGGAAGACGGTATGTGCTTATCCATAAGCGTGCAACGAACGAGGAGCGCAAGAAGCTGAATGAAATGCCAATCTTCAAGGAGGGTCGATTCAAAGGTGGTTTGTTGGATAATGAAGAGACGATTGAACGTCGACGTCCTCATGGTGAGTTATTGAAACGGACCTTAGGCTATGTTCGAGTACAGGCTGACCATTCGGTTAAACGAGTTGGGCTTGAAGGTGCGTATGATGAATATTTGACAGGAGTTCCTGGAAAAGAATTGGAACAGAAAATTTCAACTGGTTGGAAGAAAATCGGTCCTGTTTTGAGAGAGCCAATTGAAGGTGCTACGATTGTTACGACAATTGACAAGGGAATTCAAGAGGTGGCTCACGCAGAATTGTTACGCCAATTGCAAAAACAAAAGGCTATTAATGGGTGTGCGATCGTGATGGATGTCAAAACGGGATACGTCAAAGCAATTGTAAATCTTGTTCGTGGAAATGATGGTGAATATTACGAAGTATACAACCACGCGATTGGAACAAAAGAGGTTCCTGGTTCCACATTTAAGTTGGCTTCGTTGATGGCCTTATTGGAAGATGGGAAAGTCAAGTTGACTGATAAGGTGAATGCGGTTGGTGAGTATAAGTTCTTTAAGGATAAGTTAACGGATTCAAACCCATATGGCTACGGGGTGATTACAGTGCAAGAGGCGTTTGAGAAATCATCGAATGTGTTCGCTAAAATTGTGAACGATGCTTACAAACATGAGCCACAAGCGTATGTGGATCGCTTAAAGTCTTTTGGAATTGGGTCAAAACTTAATTTGGACATTAAAGGTGAGCCATTCCCGACTTTATATGAGCCAGGAATGAAAAGCTGGTCTGGGATTTCATTGCCTTGGATGGCGGTAGGGTACGAAGTGCAACAAACACCACTTCAAACTTTGGCTTTCTATAATGCAGTGGCAAACGATGGAACGTTTGTCCGTCCTCAATTTGTAAAAGAAATTCGTCGCGGGAATGAAGTTGAAAAAACCTTTCCTCCGGTAGTTATCAAGGATAAGATTTGTTCAGAACGCACGATTATTGATTTGAAAAAATGTTTGAAAGGTGTTGTGCAACGTGGTACTGGTAAAGCATTGAATTCAGCGTATTTTGATATCGCTGGAAAAACGGGGACTGCTCGAATTTTAGGAAAAGACAACAATTACGATGACAATCGCTACTTGGCTTCATTTGCAGGTTATTTCCCAGCGGATAATCCAATTTACTCGTGTATCGTAGTGGTTTCTGGTCCTACAGAGGATATTTATGGAGCAGTTGTTTCGGGAACGGTGTTTACCGCAATCGCAAACAAGGTTTATGCTTCAAGTTTAGCTTACCACCAACCCGTTAATGTTGATGCTAAACGCAAAAAAGACATTCCTCGATCGAAAGTTGGAAACCGAAAAGACATTACAGAATTGTTCGAGCGTTTCCGAATTCCTTATACATCTCTTACTGATAAAGATTACCTGGTTGTTCGTGAGGATGACGGAAAAGCAATCATGGAGCAGCGGTTTATTGGCAAATCAACAGTTCCGAATGTTATTGGAATGACGGCGAAAGATGCTGTGTATCTAATAGAATCAACAGGAATGAATGTCCGAATTGAAGGATTTGGACGTGTGACAAGTCAATCGATTAAAGCAGGAACGCAATCAGCGCCTGGAGTAGTAATTCAAATCATATTGAAGTAATGAAAACAGTGAAAGACATATTATATGGTGTACACATTCTTGGAGTGAATGGAACAACATTGACTGATGTGAATCACTTGACGTTTGATTCTAGAACGGCTAAAGATGGTTCAATGTTCTTTGCGATCAAAGGAACTGTCTCTGATGGTCATGATTTTATTTCTCAAGTAATTGAAAGCGGTTGTAAAATAATCGTTGCTGAAAAGGAAATTGAAGTGCCGGAAAGTGTCAACGTTGTATTGGTTGATTCTACTTCAAATGCTTTGTCAATTGTTGCACATAATTTCTACGGCGAGCCTTCGCGCTATTTAAAATTGATTGGGATTACGGGGACGAATGGTAAAACAACCATCGCTACCTTACTGTATAATTTGTATTCATCACTTGGTTTTCAGGCGGGGTTGATTTCAACGGTCGTGAATCGTATTTGTGAACGTGAAATTCCGACTACGCATACAACGCCAAATCCAATTGCACTCAATGAATTACTTGCTGAGATGGTGGAAGAAGGTGTCTCACATTGCTTCATGGAGGTGAGTTCGCATGCAATTCATCAACAACGAATTGGAGGATTAGTCTTCGCCGGTGGTGCTTTCACAAACATCACACACGATCACCTCGATTACCACAAAACATTCAAGGAATACATCAAAGTGAAAAAAGCATTCTTCGATGGTTTATCAAAGGAAGCGTTTGCTTTGACAAATGCCGATGATAAGAATGGAATGGTGATGCTTCAAAACACGAAAGCGAAGCAACGCACGTATTCAATGAAGTCAATGTCGGATTACAAAGTGAAAGTACTGGAGAATCAATTTTCTGGTCTTGTTGTAACGATTGATGGAATTGAATTGTGGACACGATTAATTGGTGATTTTAATGCATACAACTTGTTGTGTGTTTATGGAATTGCTTCTGAATTAGGAGAGGATCAAACAGAAGTGTTAACAGCATTGAGCGAATTGAATTCTGTTGAAGGTCGATTCGAACATGTTAGAAGTACTTCTGGAATCACAGCCATTATTGATTACGCACACACGCCTGATGCGCTTCAAAATGTATTGAAGACAATTGAGAATATCCGCACACGAAATGAAACGGTATTCACTGTTGTCGGTTGTGGAGGTGATCGCGATAAGACAAAACGTCCCGCAATGGCATCAATCGCTTGTGAGTTATCGGATCACGTAATTTTTACGGCTGATAATCCACGCTCGGAGGATCCAAGTGTGATCATTGATGACATGATGGCTGGAGTGGATGGAACGCAATTCAGAAAAACATTGTCGATTGTCGACCGAGCTCAAGCGATTAAAACAGCTGTTGTAATGGCTAATCCAGATGATATCATTCTCATTGCTGGAAAAGGACACGAAAAATACCAAGACATCAAAGGAGTCAAGTACGATTTCGATGATATGCAAACAGTTATTGAACTATTTAAAAAATTGAACAAATAATGCTAGTCTATTTATTTGATTACTTAGAAGGACTCAATTTCCCCGGTGCGGGATTGTTCCAATACATTTCATTCCGAGCAGGAATGGCACTGATCACGTCGTTGATTGTGTCTGTGGTTTTTGGAAAACGCATTATCCGTTTATTGCAACGCAAGCAGATGGGGGAAACAGTACGTGACCTTGGCTTGGAAGGGCAAATGGAAAAAACGGGAACGCCTACAATGGGTGGGATAATCATTATTAGTGCAATTCTAATTCCGACACTTTTATTCGCGAAACTTGACAATATATACGTGATCACAATGATCATTGCAACTGTTTGGCTCGGCGCGATTGGATTCATTGATGATTATATCAAAGTGTTCAAGAAGAACAAAAAAGGACTGGCTGGAAGATTCAAAATCGTCGGTCAAATTGGTGTGGGAATCATCGTTGGGAGTATTCTTTATTTCCACCCGGATGTTCAGGTTCATCAAAAAGTTGGAGCGGATTATCAATTGAGTCCTAATGAAACTGAGGTGACTGATATGCACAGCGATAAGAATGACGATGCTGTTCAGTCAAGGTGGATCGAAACGGATGCGATGACGACAACTGTTCCGTTTATTAAGAACAATGAATTTAATTATGACTGGGTAGCTGGTGATTGGAGCAAGCAATATGGATGGCTCCTGTTCATTCCCTTGGTAATCTTCATTGTAATCGCGGTCTCTAATGGAGCGAACATGACGGACGGACTAGATGGACTTGCCACTGGAACCTCTGCGATAATAGGAATTGCATTGGCGGTTCTGGCTTATGTAAGTTCAAACGCCTTCTTCGCGGATTACCTCGATGTGATGTATATCCCAATGGCAGAAGAGTTGGTGATCTTTATTGCGGCCTTCGTCGGTGCGTGTATTGGTTTTCTCTGGTACAATTCATATCCGGCTCAAGTGTTTATGGGAGATACTGGAAGTCTTGCCTTGGGTGGGATTATCGCCGTATTCGCAATTGCAATACGTAAAGAGTTGCTCATTCCTGTGTTATGTGGAGTGTTCTTGATTGAGAATTTATCGGTGATCATGCAGGTTGGTTGGTTTAAAATCACGAAACGACGATTTGGAGAAGGGCGACGGATTTTCCTCATGGCTCCGCTGCATCATCATTACCAGAAAAAGGGCTTGCACGAGGCGAAAATCGTTGCGCGCTTTTGGATCGTTGGGATTCTTCTCGCAGTATTCACAATTGTAACATTGAAAGTAAGATAGTGTCAACAGCAAAACGACATATCACAATTTTGGGCGCCGGCGAAAGCGGTGTTGGAGCAGCTATTCTGGCTAAGAAAATGGGCTGGAATGTCTTTGTTTCTGATTTCGGAAAAGTGAAGCCAAGCTTTGCAGCAGAACTGGATGATCTTGGTGTGAAGTGGGAGCAAGGTCAGCACTCAATGGATGAGGTTTTGAAGGCTGAGTTGGTGATCAAATCTCCTGGGATTCCAGATACCGTTCCTGTGATTAAGTCAATCAAAGAGAAAGGAATCAAGGTTGTGTCTGAAATCGAATTCGCTGGATATTATTCGAAAGCAAAAACGATCTGCATTACAGGAAGTAACGGAAAGACAACTACCGCCATGTTGACGTATCACATCTTGAAAAATGGAGGTGCTAACGTTGGTCTGGCAGGGAATATTGGTGAAAGCTTCGCAAAGCAAGTGGCGAATTCAGAATTCGATTGGTACGTCCTCGAATTGAGTTCTTTCCAGTTGGATGATATGCATGAATTCAAAGCGGATATCGCAATGCTGTTGAATATCACTCCAGATCACCTCGATCGCTACGAGTACAAAATGGAAAAATACACTGCTTCGAAATTCAGAATTATTCAGAATCAAACGGCGGCAGACTGGTTCATCTACAATGCGGATGATCCAATTATAGTAAACGAAATAAACAAACAAATACCCGCTGCAAAACAGGCGCCTTTCTCTTTGAAAAAAGAAATCGCAGTCGGCGGATACGCAAATAGCAAACAACTAACAATAAACATAAACGATCAAATCACAATGGGAATTCACGAATTAGCATTAAAGGGTAAGCACAACACCCAAAATTCATTGGCATCAGGGATTGCCTCTCGTATCTTAGAAATCCGTAAGGAATCTGTTCGAGAGAGCTTAGCTGACTTTGTCAATATTGAGCACAGACTAGAGTTTGTAGCAAAAGTGCATGGAATTGAATTTATTAACGATTCAAAAGCAACGAACATCAATTCGACTTGGTTCGCACTAGAATCAATGCTGAATCCAACTGTTTGGATTGTTGGTGGAGTCGATAAAGGAAATGATTATTCAGAACTTGAAGAACTCGTTACTGATAAAGTAAAAGCAATTATCTGCCTTGGAAAAAACAACGCGAAAATTATCGAAGCTTTTACTGGGAAAATTGAGACGATCGTTGAAGCAGGATCAGCAATGGAAGCTGTGGCCTGGGGATACCGACTTGCAAAAAAGGATGAGACTGTATTGTTGTCTCCTGCTTGTGCGAGTTTCGATTTATTTGAGAGCTATGAGGAACGAGGGAATGAATTTAAAAAAGCCGTAAAATCACTATAGTATGCAGAAAACAGAGCAATCAATCGCAGAACAACTAAAACAAGCTAGAAAAGCTGGATTAGAAGAAGTGAATACCAACAATGCACTTTGTCCTCACGGAAGAGTCGCAGGAATGGATGTCTTTTCATGGGTGAACCCCAACATAGACTCACTCAATGCAATGATTGCTTCAATGCCATACAAAGTGATATGGGCTGCAACAACTTCTCAGGCCAAAGCGTTGTGGGAATTAAATGGTGAAGCTCTGAAGTCTATTGAAACCCTAGTGGTATATAATTCAGGACAAGTACATACCGAAAAATGGTTCTCTGCGTTTGATAATGTTTTATGTGTTCAAGGTGCAGATCACGCATTAATCCTTTTGGATCGAGTGCGAAAAGAAGAGCGTACGTTCGTTTGGACCTTGCCACAAGATAACTGGAAAGGAATCAAAACTGAACTAGAAAATCACCTCCAAACTTGGAAATAATAAATGGATAATGTTTTTCAATATTTAAAAGGCGACCGCGTCATTTGGGTGATCACACTTCTTCTGATGATGTTCTCATTGGTGACGGTGTATAGTTTCGTTCCGATCTTGGTAAAGGTGGAAGGAGGAACGCCATTTAAATACTTGTTCAAGCATTTGATCTATGTAGCAATAGGCTTAGGCGTAATGTTTTGGACACATAGAAAGGATGCTCGCTATGTTTCTCTGCTCTCAAAGTTTGGATTCTATTTGGCTGTGGCAATCCTCATATTTACCCTTTTCTTCACTACTGGTGTCAATCAGGCGAATAGGTGGGTAAAGATTCCATTTGTAGGCTTGACCTTTCAAGCGTCTGACTTTGCGCGTCTCGCGTTGATCGTTTATGTATCGAAATTGCTCGTGAAAAAGAAGGATATTCTAGCGAACTGGAGAGAGGGCTTTTTACCTGTCGTGTTGCCGATAATTATTGTCTGTGGTTTGATCGTCAAAGATAATTTTTCGACAGCAGGAATCTTGTTTGCAGTTAGTCTAGCGTTGATGTTTTTAGGTCGGGTTCCGTTTACGCGAATTGCCGCTCTAATAGGAGGAGGAGTTCTTGCGTTAACAATGATCATTTTAGTGCACAAAGCTGCACCTGAATTAAACTTACTTCCTCGATATCAAACATGGGAAAATCGTTTCCTAAATCACGTTGAGGACAAAGAAAATGTCATCGAAAATGCGCAAGTTGCAAATGCGCAGTTGGCGATTTATGAAGGAGGTCCACTTTTAGGTCGTGGTCCTGGAAAAGGGAAATTAAAAGGATTTATTCCTGAGGCATATGCAGATTTCTATTTCGCGAGTTTCGTGGAGGAATTTGGCTTGATGTCCGCAGTTGTCCTTATTCTACTATATATGATTCTGCTCTATCGAATCATGCGAATAGGATTAAACTCAAAAGATATATTTGAAACATACGTCTGTGTTGGAATTGGAATGCTGATTCTGAGCCAGGCGACCGTAAATATGTTAGTCTGTACAGGAATTTTCCCTGTTACAGGTCAAAACATGCCGCTTCTTGCAATGGGTGGTTCAGCGATGATGATGACGTGTGCTAGTCTTGGAATCGTTCAAAGTATCGCAAGAAAACAAGAAACAACAAAAAGTAAAACCGTCGATAATGCAGAACGAGTTTTAGTAAGCGAATAAACAATCCAACAATCCAACAATCCAACAATCCAACAATCCAACAATCCAAGATCACATGATAACAAGAGCAATAATTTCAGGGGGAGGAACAGGAGGACATATCTTTCCTGCGATCGCAATTGCCGATGAGATAAAACGCCGGAACCCAAATGCTGAAATATTGTTTGTCGGTGCAGAAGGGAAAATGGAAATGGAGAAAGTACCTGCAGCAGGTTATGAAATCAAAGGATTGCCAATTGCCGGGTTTAAACGAAAGTTTGCGCTTTCGAATTTCGCGCTTCCATTCAAGATTATTAAGAGTATGCTCAAAGCGCGAAAGATTGTAAAGGATTTTAAGCCTGAGGTTGCCGTTGGAGTTGGTGGTTACGCAAGTGGTCCAACTTTAAAAGCTGCAACGATGATTGGTATTCCGTCAATGGTGCAGGAGCAGAACTCTTTCCCAGGGAAAACGAATAAAATTCTCTCGAAAAGTGTTCAGAGAATCTGTGTTGCTTATGAGGGCTTGGAACGTTTCTTCCCGAAAGAGAAAATAGTTCTGACTGGAAATCCAATTCGCCGTGAGATGGTTTCTATCGAAGGTAAAGAAGCTGAAGGGTATAAGTTCTACGATCTCGACCCATCCAAAAGGACGGTATTGATTATTGGTGGAAGTTTGGGTGCGCGAACATTGAATGAAAGTGTCGTAGCAAACCTTGAAAAATTAAAAGAATCTGGAGTGCAAGTTCTATGGCAATGTGGGAAATTGTATCACGATAAATTGGAGAACGAATTGAAAGGAGCCGATCTTGGTTCTGTCAAAATGGTTCAATTTATCACTCGAATGGATTTGGCCTACGCAATTGCAGATGTGGTTATTTCTCGTGCTGGAGCGATTTCAGTTTCTGAGTTGTGTTTAGTGAAAAAGCCCACAATTTTAGTCCCTTCGCCAAATGTTTCGGAAGATCATCAAACGAAAAATGCAATGGCTTTGGTTGAAAAAGATGCCGCCATTCTAGTGAAGGATGTCGAGGCTAAAGAAAAGATGATTGATGAAGTGTTGAATTTACTCTCGGATGAGTCAAGATGTGAATCATTGAAAAAAAATATTGCTTCATTGGGCAAACCAATGGCCACAGAATCTATTGTGGATGAATTAGAGAAATTGAAAAAATAAGTGAATCAGTCAACTCAACATATCGCTTCGTTTGACCGTGCCTACTTCATCGGAATTGGTGGAATTGGAATGTCGGCACTTGCGCGTTATTTCAATATGAAGGGCTGGAAAGTTGCTGGCTACGATAAAACACCGTCGCCAATAACTCAAGCACTTGAAGAGGAGGGGATTTCTGTCCATTTTGAGGATTTAGGTGAAAATTTACCCTCACATTTTCTGAACACGGAAAAAACATTACTTGTCTACACACCAGCTATTCCAAAAGAAATGAAGGAATTGTTGTTCGTTCAAGAACAAAACTACACGGTCAAAAAGCGTGCAGAAGTTCTTGGAATGATTACACGTGACTCGAAGGCGCTTGGTGTTGCAGGGACACATGGTAAAACAACAACGAGCACGATGTTGGCACATATCCTGAATGAATCAGATCAAGGATGTAATGCATTCTTGGGTGGGATCGCGGCGAACTTTAATTCGAATTTTGTTTCCCATCCAACGAGTGAATGGACGGTGGTAGAAGCGGATGAATTCGATCGCTCTTTTCTTCAGTTAACACCTTACGCTTCAATTGTAACGTCAACAGATGCCGATCATCTCGATATTTACGGAGATAGCGCAGAATTCCTTCAAGGATTTCGTTCTTACATTGATCTAATCAGCCCTGACGGGTTTGCAGTCTTACACAAGGACGTTGAACTCACTGCCAAAAATGAAATTCGCTACGGATTGAATGCAAATGTTGCTTTCTCTGGGTCGAATTTACGCGTCGAAAATGGAGCCTTCTTAATGGATGTAAAAACACCAGAAGGTACATGGGATGCTGTTGAACTCGGGATTCCTGGAACGCACAATGCAGAGAACGCTTTGTCCTGCATTGCACTTGGGGTCCAGTTGGGACTGTCGGAAGATTTATTGCGGTCTGCACTTAAATCATTCAAGGGAGTTAAGCGTCGCTTCGAGTACCATATTCGCACAGAAGAGAAAGTATACATTGATGATTATGCACACCATCCTACCGAAATTAATGCACTCCTCGACTCAATTGAGTTGATGTATCCAAATAAAAAAGTGATCGGAATTTTCCAGCCACATTTATTTTCACGAACACGTGATTTCTTCGATGACTTTGCTGAAGCATTGAGTCGATTAGATGAACTTGTTTTGTTGCCAATTTACCCTGCACGAGAATTGCCGATTGAAGGTGTCACAAGTGATGCTTTAATCGAGAAGGTTAATTCGTCTAAAAAGTCCGTTTTATCTCCTGCAGATGCGGTGGATCTTGTTGCTTATTCTGATTACGATGTCATTTTAACGATGGGTGCTGGTAATATTGATCGAATTGTTTTACCACTTAAAAACCGACTAGAAAATGAATAAGTGGATCAAAATAACGCTTTGGAGCATTTTTATTGTTGGGATGATCACCTTGCTGACAATTGTTCGTGGGATTCAAAACGAACGAATTCTCGAAGAGCCTGAGATAATTGTCGAAAAAATCGGAGAAGATCCATTTTTAACAGATGGAGAGTTGTTGAAAAAACTAAAGCTAGAAGGCCTATTTGTTGATGGAATGCGACGAGATGAGTTGAATCTCGAAGCAATTGAGCTGTTTGTTTCAAGCATTTCACAGGTCAAAGAAGTCAAAGTTTACTCTGAGATCGGTAACCACTGGCAAATCAAAATTAAACTGAAACGTCCTGTTGTTAGGGTGTTCAACAAGTATGGTGAGTCATTCTACCTTGATGAAGAGGGTGGGATTATGAAAACAACACCTTCACATACCGCGAGAAGTATTGTTGCGAGTGGAGAGATTTTCGACCGAATTGATGGTGAGTCCGTGACTGACATTATGAACAACGATTCTTTGATAAGTATTAGGAAGTTAGATGATATCTATCGTATTTCCGCCTATGTTTGTTACGATCCCTTGTTCCGTTCATTGATAGGACAAATTTACCTTGATAAGAACGGGGATTTTATACTAGTTCCGCTAGTTGGGGATCAAAAAATCGTATTTGGAAAAGCGAATTCTGAGAGAGAGGTGAAAGCGAAATTTGAAAAACTTCGAACTTTCTACCATGAGGGGATGCCGTATGTAGGTTGGGATACCTATTCGGAGATTAACCTCAAATACGATGGACAGATAGTATGTAAAAGAAAACCGACCGCTGGATAGGCAGTACACAAGGACGAAAGCATGAGTAAGATAATTGTAGGATTGGATATTGGGACAACAAAGATCGCTTGCTTTGTGGGTCGTAAGAATGAGCACGATAAAATTGAGATTTTATCAATGGGTAAAGCGGATTCACTCGGAGTGATGCGCGGAATTGTGTCCAATATTGACAAAACGATTCAATCAATTAGAACTGCAGTTGGAGAAGCTCAAGATCGTATCGATGGTGAGTTGAAAATCAACACGGTAAATGTTGGAATCGCTGGTCAGCACATAAAAAGCATTCAGCACAGAGGAATTCATACTCGTACGGATTTAGAGAACGAAATTTCTCAAAAAGACATCGATCACTTAGTAGACGACATGTACAAATTGGCAATGCCTCCGGGTGAGCAAATTATTACTGTGTTGCCTCAAGAATATATCATCGACAGCGAACAAGGAATCAAAGACCCTATCGGGATGTCTGGGGTTCGCTTGGAAGCAAATTTCCATATTATTACTGGCAATGTTGGTGCATCAATGAACATTCACAAATGTGTGGAGCGTTCTGGATTGAAAGTAAAAGACATTATTTTGGAGCCAATTGCTTCCGCTGATGCTGTTTTGACAGAAGAAGAGAAAGAAGCAGGTGTTGTTTTGGTTGATATTGGCGGTGGAACGACGGATGTTGCAATTTTCCATGAAGGAATTATTCGCCACACTGCGGTTATACCATTTGGTGGAAACGTGATCACAGAAGATATCAAAGAAGGGTGTACAATCATGAAGCGTCAAGCGGAGAAATTGAAACAAAAGTTCGGTTCTGCCTTAGCGAGTGAAAGTCAAGAAAATGAAGTGGTAGCGATTCCTGGATTGAGAGGTCGTGCCCCGAAAGAAATTACAATTAGAAATTTAGCGAGCATCATTCAAGCGCGCATGGAAGAGATCATCGACCTCGTGCACTATGAAATTCGCAATTCAGGATTCGAGAAGAAATTGATCGGTGGTATCGTTGTAACAGGCGGTGGATCGCAATTGAAACACATCACTCAATTATTTGAGTACGTAACTGGAATGGATACGCGTTTGGGATATCCAACGGAACATTTAGCCAACACGAATACGGAAGCGATGATGAGTCCAATGTATGCAACCGGAATTGGACTTGTGTTGAAAGGATTTGAAGATCTTGAGAAACGCAACAAAATTTCAGCCGCTCCAGAAGCAGCAAGCTCAGGTGAGGTGAAAACGCATTCAGAAAAGACACGTGGTTCTTTCTTCGACACGATTATCCAAAAAGGAAAAACGTGGTTTGCTGAAGAAGACTAAGAAGTAGAATACAACTAGAGAATAGACAACAACTAAGAAAAGTACAAATGATGGATTTTGAAATGCCAAAAGGAGAATCCCAGTCAATCATCAAGGTGATTGGTGTTGGTGGCGGCGGAGGAAACGCAGTCAACCACATGTATGCCATGGGGATCAAAGGAGTGGATTTTGTCGTGTGTAATACCGACTTACAAGCATTGGAGATTTCACCAGTTCCGCATAAAATTCAATTAGGACCTTCATTAACTGAAGGACGTGGAGCAGGATCGCTTCCCGAAATTGGAAAGAACGCAGCGGTGGAAAACATCGAAGAAATTAGAGAATATTTAAGTAAAGAAACCAAAATGGTGTTCGTTACTGCCGGAATGGGTGGTGGAACTGGTACTGGTGCAGCCCCTGTAATTGCACAAGTAGCAAAAGAACTTGGTATCTTAACTGTTGGAATTGTAACAGTTCCATTCAATTTTGAAGGAAGAAAACGTCGCATTCAGGCTGAACAAGGTTTGGAAGCAATGAGAAATAGTGTTGACACTTTATTGGTGATCAACAACGAGCGTTTGCGCGAAATCACTGGAAACATGTCGATTACGGATGCATTCTCTCTAGCGGATGATATTTTGGCAATCGCAGCTCGCGGAATTGCAGAAGTAATTGCAGTTACTGGATCGATCAACGTCGATTTCAATGATGTAAACACAGTGATGAAAGATTCAGGTGTGGCAATTATGGGTAGCGCAAGTGCTGAAGGTGATAATCGTGCATTGAAAGCGGTTGAAAAAGCATTGGAATCTCCATTGTTGAATGATAATGATATCAGCGGTGCTGAATACGTATTATTGAACATCACTTACGGTGATCGTGAGGTGTTGATGGATGAGATCACAGACATTACGGATTACATCCAAGATGCTGCAGGATCAACTGCTGATGTGATTTTTGGACACGCAAAAGACGATACTTTAGGAGATAAAATCAATGTTACGGTAATCGCAACAGGATTTTCTTCTGTGCCATTAACGGGATTTGAAAAAGCACCAGCTCGAAATGTGACAACATTGGAAGAGGAGAAAGCAGTGGAGATTAAAGCGCCATTGGATTCACCGACACAAAAAAATCCATGGGCAGGAGCAAGAGAAGTTGAGAAAATAGAGGAAGTTGAGAATGAACCATTCTTGAAATCTGAAGTGGAAGAGCCAGCTACAGAGTCATGGAACATTGAGCCTGTTGCTGCTACTCCGCAAAAAGAAATGAAATTTGATTGGGAAGCAAAAGCTGCGCAATCTCAAGTTGAATCTAAAAGGGAAGATGAAGTAAAACGCTACGTCCTTGAAGATGATATGGATGATATTGGTTTGGAAGCAACTGTTGCTCCAATCAAAAAAGGCTTAACTCCTGAAGAACAACAACGTCGTTCTCAAGAGCGTTTAGCACGTATCCAACAGTATACTCAGAAACTGAAAAAAGCAGACGGAATTAAAGAATTTGAAAATGAACCTGCTTACGTTCGTAGAAATGTTCAATTAGACGAATCTATTCCAAGTAACGAAGATAATTCTAGTCGTTTCAGTGTGTCTAAAGGTGACAACGGAACTTCATTGAACGGTAATAACTCATTTTTACACGATAACGTAGACTAATGGCACTATTAGATCAAATTAGCGCTGACATCAAAAGTGCGATGAAAGCAAGAGAAAAAGTCAAATTAGCAGCACTCCGTGATGTTAAGTCGAAATTGTTGTTGGAAGCAACAGCAGGAACTGGCGAAATAACAGAAGCGGCAGGAGCGAAAATTGTTTTGAAACTCTACAAGCAACGAATCGACACTTACGACTTGTTCATCAAGGAAGGACGTGAAGATTTAGCTGCAGATGAAAAAGCGCAAGCTGAAGTCATCAAAGAATACTTACCAAAAATGTTGTCTGAGGACGAGATAAAAGCCGAAGTAGACGCTGCAATTGCGACAACTGGAGCTGCTGGACCTCAAGACATGGGTAAGGTAATGGGGATACTTTCAGGAAAATTGGCTGGTAAAGCCGATGGAAAGTTAATCGCCGACACGGTGAAAGCCGCATTGCTGAAATAGGCATTCTACTCAAGTTCCCTCCTTCCTAGAAAGAAATCGGGGGATTTGTATTTTTAATAGTTGTAAAAGCTGCGGAGTTACAGGACCGCAGCTTTTTTTTGTTTACGTATATTTGAACATGCTTCTAATCATTTCCTTGGCGTGCACATTCTTAATATTTCTGGATTATCACAAATCGAGAAATATCCATAAATCAATCATCTACGTTGTTGTCTTCATTGCAATCTTGTATGCGTTCAGTCTCGCCTTGGACTTTTTGAAATTCAAATTACTCTATCTAGTGATTTTGATTCCGTCCACACTCTTTGGTCTGCTCTATTTTAAAAACAGATCCAATCAATCCAATCAAACGAGTGAGAATGACGAATTAGATTCCTTTTGAGCGTAATTGAATCGAATTCGGAGGATTTATACCCTTACTGCTTGTTAAACCCACGAAAGTATAGATCTAGAGCTTTTTTTGATTAAATTGCTCACTATGTTTTTATACTTACTCTTAATTGGTTGCTCAGCCGCATTTTTGCTTTTCCTTCGATTGAATCCTCAAAAGAAAGTGCGCAAGTCGGTTCCAACTGTTGCTGCAGTTCTTGGAATTATTCTGTTTCTCGGCTTTTTCTTTAGAATCTTTAAATACGGAATGCTCATTGGTTTTATACTACTGGTAGTCTTCTACTTTTTAAGAAAATCGAATGCTAACAAATAGGCTCTTAGCGCAGGTGATACGTTTCAGATTTCAATAGAATAATGCATAAACCTGAAGAAAAAATACCGGCATGGAAGAATTAACACTGACAACACCAGCATTACTTTTTTCGGCGATATCACTAATTATGTTAGCCTATACCAATCGTTTTTTAGCGTATGCTGCGGTAATTAGAAACTTGCATGACAAGTACCTTGAAAAAGCAGATGAATCATTGATTCAGCAAATCAAAAACCTGAAATTGAGACTTAACCTAACACGCTGGATGCAAATATTCGGTATTACAAGCCTTTTGTGTTGTGTTCTGGCCATGTTTCTTATCTACATCAATCAACAGATGATAGCTGTTTGGGTATTTGGTTCTGCATTGATTTTATTAATTGTTTCCTTGACTCTTCTAATCAAAGAAATTCACATTTCAGTGCAGGCACTTAAGCTTCATTTGAGTGATATAGAGAATAATCTAAAGTAAAACAGAGCTAGTTAACTTCTTCAGCGCAAATTGAATTCTATTTCTATCATTGAATGATGTGATCTGAATTCGCCCTTATGTTACCCAACAACCCAACAACCCAACAACCCAACAACCCAACACCGCCGAAGAAGAGAAAGCACTGCTTTCGATATCCCGCGTAACGAACCCAACCTACTATCCACGTAATCGGAACATCTGAAAATCGGACAGTCGGAAGATCGAAAAAAACCTACCCCCAACTTCAATCCAAAAGCAAAAGAAAGTAACACTTTCGAAAGCGATCCAAAAGTCCAACCGATCTAATAATCTAAACACCCCCATCCAACCTACTATCCACGTAATCGGAACATCTGAAAATCGGAACATCTGAGAATCGAACAATCGAACAATCGAACAGTCGAAAAAAAAACGGCACACTCTTTGAATTACTATCAGTAAATAATTAAAACCAATTGATATGAAAAGAAAATCTACTATCGCAATCGCATTGTTGTCAGTTCTTTTCTTTACAGCGTGTAAAAAAGAGGCTTCAGTCAACATCGATCAGAACAGAATTTACTCAGATTATGAAGTAACGTACAGTCAGACGTCTAATCAAACTGTTACACAAGCAGTCTTTAGAGTGGATCACAATTCAGGAAAGAAAATTGAGTTGACTTACCCAGCACGAATTGGTTTCAATGGTGAAAACCTAGCTTGGAGAAACCTCGGCGGATCATATGACGCAACACGTTCTGGAAATCATTTGAACGGTTCATTCAAGTATTTGGATATTGACGAAAACAGCTTCGAAAATACTGGGGCACTGATCAACCCAATCGACCTTCCATTCGGTATGAATAACATTAGCAAGAATGGAAATTTCTTTTTGCCATGGACAGGAGCAGCGCTTCAATCTGGTGAAACAGTAAAAGTCATAATCAGTGGCGGAAGTCAATCCGGTTCCAAAACATTTAATGCAACGGCAATTGGCTCAAGCTATATTTCCTTGGATCAGTACAAATTGAACAACCTCGTTACAGGGACAGCGAAAATTCAAATTCTTCGTGAGAAAACAGCAGCATTGCAGCAGTCTAATCTTTCTGGAGGTCGAATCACATCAACGTACAAAGGGCGAAAAATTACAGTAAACATTACAGAATAGATTCAATCACACAATAGAATCAAGACCTCGTTTCAGAAATGGAGCGAGGTTTTCTTGTTTGGGCGTTCCCTCCCGCTAGCTATCGCGAGGGCGGGCTATCCACGAAAAGTCCTTCCGATAGATCTCGGAAGGAGCTTTCTGCTTCTATCCCTAACGCTAACGAATCAATCGTTCAGCTACATTTAGATAAACACTTTTTTGCACCCTTGTGTTCTTAGCGGTAAAAAAATATACACTGCAAGTACAGAAAGTGTCTTGTCTTAAACGGCACATAATCATGGGTTTAGCGTTATTTATGGTAAAATAAACGCACAAATTGAATCGACTAATCACATTTTCCGCTAACTTAAATGTAAAACCTACCAAATATGACTGAAAATGAATTAGCAAAAGTTGTGGTTCACCTTGGCCTAAAAGTTCACCGTGAACTCGGACCTGGACTTCTTGAGAGCGTATACGAAGAATGTCTTTGCCATGAGTTGTTAAAAGAAAATGTCACCTTCCAACGTCAAGCACAATTACCGATCTATTATGATGGACAATTACTTGAAAGTCGGCTCAAGATTGACTTAATTCTTGAGGATAAACTAATCCTAGAATTGAAAGCCGTAAAAACCCTTCAACCAATTGATTTGGCGCAAACATTAACCTATTTGAGATTGACCAAGTGTAAATTAGCACTTTTGATTAACTTTAACACCACACTTTTTAAACATGGCGTTCACCGTGTGGTAAATGAAAGAGAACGCAAGCTGAATATGACAGCATAGCCAATGATCAAGGAATGAAAGTTTGCATAGCAGAGAAACCTAGTGTTGCCAAAGACATCGCCGAAATTCTCGGAGCGAAACAACGCAACGACGGTTATTGGGAAGGGAATGGTTATCAAGTAACTTGGACCTTCGGTCACCTTTGCACACTCAAAGAACCTCACGATTACAACGAGAACTGGAAATATTGGAAATTGGAAGATTTACCCATCGTTCCACCCAATTTTGGAATCAAGCTCATCACCAATCCAGGAGTAGAAAAACAGTTCAATACCATCGCCAGACTTGTTCAAAATGCCGATGAAGTCATCAACTGCGGGGATGCTGGGCAAGAGGGAGAACTCATCCAAAGATGGGTTTTACTCAAAGCAAAATGTAGCGTTCCAATTCGTCGTTTGTGGATTTCCTCTTTGACGGAAGAAGCAATCAGAGAAGGATTTGAAAAACTACAGGATTCAACAAAATACGATAATCTCTACGCGGCAGGAAGTGCACGCGCTATTGGTGATTGGATCTTAGGTATTAACGGAACACGTTTATTCACCAAAAAATTCGGGCAAGGAAAAACAACACTTTCAATTGGAAGAGTTCAAACGCCAACGCTCGCGATGATTGTAGAACGTCAAAAGGAAATTGACGCATTCGTTACCGATGAATATTGGGAATTAAAAACGATTTACAAAGAACAAGAATTCAACTGTCAGATTGATAGACTCAAAACGGAAGATCGGGCAACGAAAGGACTCGAATACCTCAAGGAAAATGAATTTGAAATAACATCCTTCGAGCAAAAAGAAGGAAAAGAAGGAAATCCAAGAATGTATGATTTGACATCGGCRCAAGTKGATGGAAATAAGAARTTTGGATTGTCCGCAGACSAAACATTRAAGCTYGTTCAAAGCTTATATGAAAARAAATTGGTGACTTATCCGAGAGTAGATACRACATATCTAACGGAAGATTTGCACCCGAAAATTCCRGGRATATTAAAAGGCCTTACGTAYTATTCCCGTTTTACGGAAAAAGTGCTTGCGAAGCCAATTCCCAAATCGAAAACTGTTTTCGATAACAAGAAAGTAACCGATCACCACGCAATCATTCCTACAGGTGTCTCACCTTCAGGAATATCTCAGGATGAACAACGAATTTATGACCTGATTTCTCGTCGATTTATTGCTGCGTTTTATCCACCGTGTATTGTTTCGAATACAACAGTTCTCGGTAAAGTGGGTGATTTGGAATTCAAAGCAACCGGAAAACAAATTCTGTCGCTTGGTTGGCGAGAAGTATATGCCGACATGAAAAAGGGCAGTACAAATAAAGACGAAGAATCGATCATGCCTCAATTCACCGAAGGCGAGAAAGGTCCGCACGAACCAACGTTACACAAAGGGAAAACATCACCTCCCAAAGCCTTCACGGAAGCAACACTTCTTCGTTCAATGGAATCCGCAGGGAGACAGGTGGATGATGAGGAAATGCGTGAGTTAATGAAGGACAATGGAATTGGTCGACCGTCAACTCGGGCAAACATCATTGAAACACTTTTCCGAAGAAAATACATTGAAAAGAAACGGAAAAACATCATCGCCACGACAACTGGAATGGCATTGATTGACACCATTCAAAACAAATTACTTAAAAGCGCTGAACTTACTGGGCAGTGGGAGCAAAAGCTTCGCTTGATTGAAAAAGGAGAATATTCCGCAGATCTTTTTAAGCGAGAACTCTACGCTATGATTCGTGAAATCACAGACGAGGTGATTTTCAATACGCCAAGTTCAATTCAGTTTTTTCAAGAACCTGAAAAGAAAGAAAAAAAGCCAGCTGCTAAACGAGAGAAAAAAGTCATCGACTTAAAATCCATTGATTGCCCAAAGTGTGGGAACACGAAATTAATGAAAGGGAAGTCTGCGATTGGATGCTCAAATTTCAAAGAATGTGGATTCAAAGTTCCATTCGAATTGATGGGTAAGAAATTAACAGACAATCAACTCAACTCTTTGTTGACGAAAGGGAATTCTGGAAAAATCAGTGGTTTTGTGAGTCCAGCTGGAGAAAAACTCGCGGGGAATTTCATTCTCACAGAAACATTCAATGTTAAATTCAAAAACGCTGCAAAATGAAATCATTAATCGTAACAGTTATTTTATTGACCCAATTTGGGTTTAGTCAAGCGCAAGTTGGGTTTGATGGCTTCGGAGATATTCGAATTGGGAAATCATATAAAGAGCTCAAGAAGAAGATTACTACTGTGGAAGAAGTTCCTGAATACGCATGGTTTTCTCCATTAACAATTGATTTTTTCATGTTTGAATATGGCTTGGATTCTACTGCTGCGTTGGCAATGTTGGAAGAGTTTCAAGAGATGGACGAGGAGGAGATGGAGGATGAACCTGAAGAGCGAACAATCATGTGTTCATTTAAAAAGAAAAATGATCAGACAATCGCAGGATTGAATGTTGAATGCGCTAAACTCGTTTTCAAGAAGGATATATTAATTGCAATTATGGTCGTCATCAATCCAGAGAAGCTCTCAAGAAAGGTTAAAGCCGATTTTTTGAATGATTTATCGTTGGCTTTTGGTCAAACAAGTTGTTCATATTCGATTGCATTTGATGATCCACCGTTCTATTGTGGTTGGGACAGCGATGCAGGTGAACGTGTAGTTGTTTCTGACATGCTTGAGCCCGGATTTGGTCCTGGAGAGTCAATTAATTTAACTTTTGGCAATTAAGTAGTTTACTAGTATTGGTGAGTTAGTAGTAATATTAGCCCAGAGTTCACCGTGATAGAAAGAAAAGTTTACATTTGAAAATGTTTCTCCTTTCAAGGTTGGAATAACGGTTACGTAGATGCTCTCAATGAGCAAATTAATATAGTAATTGAACCACATGAGTCGGAATATCTAATTACTTGCACTGAACTAAATTCGGGAATATGCTACTTCTTCATTAGTGTGAATCAAAAACTAACGATTGAACTGGAGTGTTTAATGGATAAGACCGAATTGGAATTTCCTAACGACCCAGAATTACTTGAAACATTTGGAAACAAACGGCTCAAATGAGCAAATAAGATATATTGATTATGAAATTAACGTATGCTACTGCACTAATCACACTATTCTTAATTATCTCTTCATGTGGTACAACAAAAAAGGCTATCTATTTTAGAGGTGATTTAAGTAAAACTGGGATTTACGAAGCGAACGAAAATGGAGTTTTTTTTCAAGTTCTTAATGATAGTACAACATCGTATTTACTTAATGCGGAACCTTCAATTCCAGCAAGTGAATTCAAACTCACCAAAGACGACTATTGTAACGTAAATGATATTTGTGTTGCTTTCAAATTGACTCCAAAAAGTACTTTAGAATATGAAAAGTTAACCAAACGAAATTTCCACAAACAGATTTTTTATGTCGTCAATGGACATATAGTATCTGCTCCAGAAGTCTTAGGTGTAATAAAAAGTGGAAATGGACAATTCCCTGTAAACGAAGATGATTTTAAATTACTTTTCATACAAAAATAGAATACTACTAACATCGCCTCATGCCTTTTATTCCCAATATTCGAGAGTCAGCACGAAAGCATAACCGAGAACCGTTATTTACCACGAAGTAGCAACAGAACAAATCCGCTACAACACTAAATGAACCTTTCCATGATTAGCATGTATTCACTAGTGAATGAACGCTAATTTATGAAGCAATTTCTCCTCAGCATAACTATCCTGTTTCTAACCCTGTTCTGCCACGCGCAGGAACTTCGAATTGTCAAGGATAACATCAATTGCTCCTATGGATTAAAAGATAAGAGTGGAAATTGGGTCATCGAACCGATCTATATCCTAATTCAAGAGTACAGTTCGGGTTATTTTTTAGTGAAAGATGTACTGGGAGATGGAGTTCTCTCGCCTTCAGGGAAATGGATCATCGAATGCAAATATGACCGACTTTATCCCGCTCAACCGAAATGGCAGATTATTGGCGATTATCCAGAAGGAAGGTCGATCCATCCTCCTGGAACAGGCTTTTTCTTCTTCGGACATATCGGAGATCGAAAACTGCTACTCAATTCTCGCGGAAAGCAAGTAGTAGAACTTTCAAAGCTTGAGCAGTTAAAATTTGATGGAGATGCGCATCTCCTGATCCACAAAAATGGACCATTAACAACATCGTATCTCGATACTGCTGGTAATGTCCTCATCGACAATGTTCCAGGTGCGATTTTACCCTTTGGTCAAAAAGAGTATAGCTTGCACGGTGAAGGAACAGAAGCCTATTCCAGAGTAATGAAAGGGAATGTGCGGCTCATCAATCGAAAAGGTGAATCTCTGTTAGATGATCAATTCGATCGAGCGATTTTTGCATCAGGTAAAAGAATATGTTTTGAACAGAATTCAAAGTATGGAGAAATAAACACCGCTGGAAAACTACTGATTGAACCCAAATATATCCGGAAGGTACGCTTGTCATCTTCACCATATATAAACGAAAGTTGGGTGATTTACAACGAAACGGGCAAAGTAGGACTAATGAATACCGACGGAACGGTCATTCTGGAACCAATGTATGATGAGATTAAGCTTCCGCATCGGAATAAGGACTTTGAGCGGCTGTGGCAAGTTAGTAAAGATGGATTGACAGGAGTGTTTGATGATGAGGGGAAAATGATCCTTCCTGTGAGCTATGACGAGATCACCTTCGTACACGACCTTTCGTCCTCAGAAGATGATGTTCACACCAATTTCATGGTCAGGAAAGATGGAGTATTCGCCTACATATGTCCTGCTCAATCTACAACTCCCAAAGAATGGTACGACAGAATGGAAGTAATTAATGACCAAGATCGTCACAAAGGTGCATCTCCTGGATTTAAATTAATCACTAAAAAAAAAGATAAATTCGGCATTCTGAATTTGGATGGAACAGTTTTGGCGGAATGTATTTACGAAGGTCATGCGGCGCGTATACGGTATTCCGGACGACATTTTTTTTGGAAAAATCTTGAAGTGGTAGAGTTCAATTTTCGATTAATAGAAAATGAGCCCACAAAGTGGAATATTCGTTTCACGAAAGATCGCGCTATTTTGCTTACAGATTCCTATTCCAACATCTCAGGAAAACTATCCGAAACGCAGGATAAAATCATCCAATTGGATACGCGAAATCAACAGGTTGATTTATTTGGAAACATGCTAGTTACAGATCGCACTTCGAATGGTGAGTGGGAAGTATATAATATCAAATCAGATCGGAAAATTGAGTTACATAATGTCTCCAAAATTACAGCCTTCAGCACCGATCTGTTTTTGCTCCGTACGCGTGAAAACCGTGTTGGAATTCTAAATGAAGATGGTAAATTACTGATAGATCCCATTTACCTTGATTTCAGGCGAAATAATCAATCACCTTACCTCTGGGCATTGACTGGAAAGAATGAAGAAGGAGAAGACCAATGGGTTTTAATTGATGGGAATGGGGAATACGTTTTTTCTGACGCAGTCAAAGAACCTTTTCGAGTAAATTCAGGTGATCTTTTGATGACACTTAACGATAAAACGGGCTTGTTTGATACCGAAAAGTTTAAGTGGAAAATTGATCCAATCTATCCGTGTTTATTTAACTCCGCCGATGACTATTACATTGCTGCGTTTGCCGAAAACAAGAAAGGGATTCTTCGATCGGACGGAAAGGTTATCCTTCCATTGGAACATGAGTCAATACGGATATTCACAAATGAACGCTACGAAAGAGATGGGATTACATTAAAGGAAGTTCCCCAAATTCGTTGGTTGGTAGGTGCTCAGAATAACGAAATGCTTGTGGGTCAAGATGGTGATCAAGTTTCTTCGGTTCAAGAAATTCGAGCATTCAAAGAGTCATTGCTTTTTAGAGATACAAGTTTATTGGATCCTTTCAAGGATAAAGTTCCAGAAGCACCCTCGCTGGAGGAATTGAATTCAAATCACCAGCCAAATGGAATGCAGTTGTTCCCTCAATCGATTTTTGATGTATCCAGAGATCACGCAGCAAGAATGATTCGCAATTTTCCATCGTTCAATTATACTCGTTTAATCCCTGATTTCGAGGACTCAACACTAGACCAAGCACGTGTAAAACGAAAAGCACTCTGGTTGAATCCTGATCTGAAAACACTCGTATTCGATTCGATAAATACCATTTGGAATCGAGGTCAAGTATTTTGTGGTGATCGCTTTGGAAGATCCCCAATCACCGTCAAGCAAGAAAGCACAGTAATTAGAGAATTCAAGGAAGATTGCAACTGCGCGAAACAGAATCATTTCCAAACCCGAGGGTATAATTTTGGTGAATTATATTACCGCCCTGATACAATCGGGCAACATTTTGTAAGTATTATTTATGGCCAGCATCCTCGCATGGATGATCGTTTCATGACCATGAGTCAGGCGCCACCGCCTCCACCACCTGCTGAGCACATGAACTTCGTTTATAGAGATGGAAAAGCAATTTCAATTCAACTGAAGGATATTTTCCCATCAAATTCTGTCCTTCTGCAAGAGTTTATTTTGGCACTTCAAAAACGCGACGACCTCAAGCTGGATTGCTCTTCCCTTGAGACAATGGTTTTAATGATCAACGGAAGGTTCAGTCTTTCCGAAAAAGGGGTTCATTTATATTATCACGGTTTTGATTATTGGCACAATGAGGCAATCGAATTTCTAATCCCACTTGATCGCTTGAAACTGCACTCTGAATCCAAATGGATTGTGCCGATTTTAACCGGTATATAGTTAGCTTTGTTAGAGCGTACTCAGTTAAACCGTTCTTCGATTTGGCGCGGATGTTTACCACGAAGTAGCAGCGGAGCTAATCCATGACAACACGAAAATGAACCTAACCACGATGAGCGTGTATTCACTAGTGAATGAATACTAATTTATGAAGCGATTTCTCCTCAGCATAACTATCCTGTTTCTGACCCTGTTCTGTCATGCACAGGAACTTCGAATTGTCAAGGATAATATCAATTGCTCATACGGAATCAAAGATAAAAACGGAAATTGGGTCATTCAACCCATCTACACACTCATTCAACAGTACAACTCAGGTTGTTTTTTGGTAAAGGACATTCCAGGTGATGGGATTTTGTCGCCGACAGGGAAATGGATTGTTGAATGTAAATACGATCGAATAGGAACGGCACGACCGTTTTGGCAATTGTTGAGTGAGCATGATGTGTACCGAGAAAATTCAACGTTCGACAAGGATTTTTTCCTCTTTGGTTTTCTGGGTGAGCGTAAAATGCTGCTCAATTCCAGAGGTGAAACGCTGTATGATTTGTCGATTCACGACCGTTTGGAGTTTGACGGGAACGCTCACATGCGCATTATAAAACCCAACACGAAGACTACAGCCTACCTCGACACAGCAGGTAACATTATGTTTGATGATTTTCATGGGGAAATCTTACTCTTTGGGAAGAGAGATTTTAGTTTGCAAGGTGACGAAATCCGACACCATTCGGATATCATGATTGGAAATGTTCGATTGATTAATCGGATGGGTGACACGCTATTGAACGAGCAGTTCGATCAAGCTCGACTCGTTGGGGAAGACCGTATTCATTTCATTCGTGATTCGAAATTTGGGATCATGGACACAAGCGGTAAAGTGCATGTTGCTCCTAATTATCGACGAAGTATCACGATCGCTTCGCGTGAATATTCAAAAACCAGCTGGGTTGTTTACAACGATTCAAACAAAGCGGGATTGATGAAAAAGGATGGGACAATCATCTTGGAACCCAAGTATGACAAGCTCACGTTTGAAACAGGAATCAGTGACATCAATCATTTGTGGCTTGCGCAAAAGGATGGATTGACGGGAGTGATCGATGCAGAAGGAAAGGTGTTGGTTCCGATAGAATATGAAAATGTGCGTGTAGTTTTTGATCGACGTAGTTCTAAAGGCATAATCCGAACCAATTTCATCGTTCGTAAAAATCAGAAATTCGCATATCTCTTTCAAGATGGACCGACTGTTCCGAAGGAATGGTACGATGAAATCATTCCAATAGTTGAACGACGTTACGGTTCGGGTCAGCGTCCAATACTGGGGCACATCGTTAAACGGGATGGGAAATATGGTGTTTTAAACGCAGATGGAACGGTTTTCCTTGAGAGCAACTACGACCAAATGATGAAAAAAGGTCGGTACCAAAATCCCTGTTTTTTTATTCGTGGATTGGAAGTGAATGAGGTGAGTTTTGAGAAAGATCAGATTAAACAAACCGCTTACACACCATTTCTCAAACTAAAAAATAAGATTATCTACTTCGATTCAATCAGCTACATGTTGGCCGAATTATCCGCGAACGGAAGTGAAATAGTATCGCTGAACTCATTAAATATCAACAGCGATTTTTATGGAAACATGTACATCGCTGAAAACTCAAGGTCTAGGCCAATAGTTGTATACAATTGGAGAACTAAGAAAAAACTGCCTCTTAAAAACCTTCAAGGAATTACCCACGAAAGTAAGGATAGGTATACCATCTTTACGCGAAATTCGCACTACGGTGTAGTTGATGAAAATGGAAAATTGATAGTTGACACTTTGTACAGCGCTATACAAATCCAGCGGCCCTATATCTGGGCAGCGAAGCAAATCAACGAAAACTATACAAAATGGATTTTACTCGATAGTGAAGGTCGGAAGGTAGTCGCAAATTTGTTCGATTCGCCTTTTGATATTGACTCAGGCGATGAATTGGTTACTCAAAAGAACAAAACAGGACTGCTCGATACCAAAACGTTTAGATGGAAAATTCGACCTGATTACCCTTGTCTGTTCCAAGTGGCACATGGCTTTTATTATATGGCGAATGTATCGAACAAGAAAGGAGTTCTTCGAGCAAATGGGACCATACTTATTAGGCCAGTTTACGACTCTCTTTTTTTACTGACTTCAAATTGTGCAAGCAATCACATTTGTGGAGATAAATACGATTATGAGATGCGCTGGGTGGCGTATCGCGGAACAACAGAAATTCTGGTGGATCAAAATGGAAACGAAGTTAGATCGGTAGCGCGCATTCGAGACTTCAAGAAATCACTGCTCTTTGAGGATACGCTTCTCCTTAATCAGGCCATTAAGTTTAAGAATTTCCCCTCGCTTGATTATTCGCCGTCCTTACATTTTTTAAGAGGACTAACACCTGAACAAATCCGACGAAAACGCGCAGCAATGTGGGTCAATCCTGTATTGAAGGAAATTGTGTTTGATTCTATTGTCGCAAGGCAACAGGTTCCAAAAGGAGGTCAGATCTTGGGACGCACATTGGTTTGGGCTAAGGGTCAGAATACAACACTAGAGTTGCAAGCAATTCGCGATTGTGATTGTGCTCGTTCTGGAAGTCTTAAATCTACGGCTGGGCTTACGAATAGTTTAATATCAGTAGGTAAAAATTTCGTGAGTATTGGTGCAAATTGGCAATTGACTGGTGGACAAGTATGGGGTGGCTACGGGTATTTCAATCAACAAAGTAGCTCAGCGAATTCCTTTTTAAATTTCGTTTACCAAAAAGGCAAAGCAGTTCCTGTTGAGCTAAAGGATATTTTCCCTTCGGATAGCATTCTAATGCAAGAGTTTGTAATCGCTCTACAAAAACGTGATGACCTCAAACTAGATTGTTCTTCTTTGGAGATGATGATTGAATTAATAGATGGGAAATTTAGTCTGTCTGAAAGTGGAGTTCATCTATATTTGAATCAACAATCCACAAATGTTTATGGTATTTCTCAGCCGGTTAAATTATTGATTCCACGTGAAAACTTAAGCAAGCATAGTGAAAGCAGTTGGATCGTTCCAATTTTAACCAGTATATAGTGAATCGTGATCACGCAAATATCTACCAAGAAGTAGTAGCGGAGCTAATCCGGGACAACACGCATCTCAACCTTTCCTTCTTGAGTTTGTATTTACTAATGAACTCGACCTTATGAAGCAATTTCTTCTCAGCATATCTATCCTGTTTCTTACCCTGTTCTGTCATGCGCAAGAATTGCGAATTGTAAAGGACAATGTCAAGTGCTCGTATGGATTAAAAGATAAAACTGGTAATTGGGTCATTGAACCGAACTATATTCTCATCCAAGAGTACAATTCGGGCTGTTTTTTAGTGAAAGATGTATTGGGGGAAGGAATGTTATCTCCAAAAGGTGAATGGATCATCGAATGCAAATACGACCGTTTCGATGTCGGAATAGAGAAATGGCAACTGATCAGAGGTGCACATTCAGAAAGACTCCGGCCCAAAGCAACTAAAAGCTTTTTTGTGATTGGGATAATTGGAGATCGAAAATCATTGCTCAATTCGCGAGGGGAATCAATTGTGGAAATGGCGCTTGCTGACAAATGCATGCTTGATGACGGAAAGCACTTCTTAATTCACCATTCTGATCCTGTGCGTTCTAGCTATATTGATACTTCTGGGAATATTCGAATAGATAAAATTCCAGGTGTAGTTTTACCTTTTCGGGAGAAAGCGCACGCACTTCACGGTGATGGAAGAGAATATTATGGAAGTGGTGAGGTAAATGGACATGTCCGATTGATTAATAGGAACGGGGATGATTTATTGAACCAAGAATTCGACAAGGCCTTACTACTTACAAGAAATCGCATCGCTTTTGAACGGGATTCATGCTACGGAGTGATGCTAACGAATGGGGCAGTCATCATTCGTCCAAAATATCGACGTGAAGAGCGACTAGGTCCCCCTAATGTGTATACGTATGGTTGGGTAATCTTCGATAAGCAAGGTCGACGTGGCGTCATGAATTCAGGTGGATATGTTCTGTTGGTGCCGAAATACGATGAAATCAGTATTCTTGAGAAGGGCAATGGTTCACAAGGAGGCTGGATAGTAAGTGCAGGAGGTAAGTCTGGCACAATCGACACGTATGGTAATTGGCTGGTTCCATTAAAATTTGAGCAACTCATTCCATTTTATGCACTAAGGCGAGATTGGACCCATTTCCAAACGAATTACATGGTTCTGTCAAATGGTAAATGGGGATATTTGATTCCTGAGGTGGATTCTGTTCCTGGTCAATTCTTCGATTCACTCATTCCCATTACATCCTACAAACAACGAATGGGCCAGTTAATTGGAAGAGGATTCATTACGAAACAAAATGGTAAATACGGAATTTTACACCCAGATGGATCGGTGTATTCTCCTTGCATTTATGATGACTATGTACGAAGCCGATCACTGAATGAACACCATTTTCTATACCGCGGACATGAACTGAAGGAGTTTGCTTTTAAGCACATCATCACCGAAGAACGCATTTGGAAAGCATACTTGAAAGTAGAGGATGAAATAATTTTCACAGAAGGATCGATCTATGTCTCTGCACGATTATCCAGCGATCGGAAGCGAATCAGTTCAATCAATCAAGATGTTACGTACAATGTTCGCCATGGTAATATGCACGTGATTGGGATCGACACGGCGAGCATGTATTTGAAAATCTATAATTCAGAGACATCTAAAAAAATTGCTGTCCCGAACATTGAGGAGATTTCTCAATTCTCTGATAATTTGTTTACCATTCGAACAAGCGATTACCACCACGGATTAGTCGATAAAGATGGAAATATCATTCTTGATACACTTTACTTCCGTTTTGAGAAGAATAAGGAGTCGTCTGATATTTGGGCGTATCAGCAGATCAAGGCATCGGTGTATAAATGGACCTTGTTTGATACCACAGGGAAGCAAATCTTGCCCGATTTATTCGATACGCGCTTTGAAGTAAATTCGGGTGACCAGCTGTTGGCGATAGATAGACGTGTTGGTATTTTCGATACGAAAAATTATCGTTGGAAAATTAAACCAGAGCATCCTTGTCTCATAAAAACAGTGGGTGGTTTTTACGATCTTGTCGCGTCGAATGGTAAGAAAGGAATTATGCGACCAGATGGATCCTACTTGTTGGATCCGATCTACGATTCAATTATTCTTCTTTCATCAGATTTGTATAAAGGAGGTGTGCGTAATAAAGGAGTCGTGCATGAAATCCGTTGGTTAGCTCGGCAAGGGAACAATGAGGTCTTAGTCGATCAAAATGGAAAGCAATTGGCCAGCAAGAAGACAGTTAGAGCGTTCAAGGAGTCGTTGATGTTTGCAGATACGCTATTGACCGTAAAGGAAAATATCTTTCGCAATTACCCGGTTTTGGATTACTCGCCTAGCTTACATTTTTTGAGGGGCTTGACAATGGATCAAATCCGAAGGAAACGAAAAGAACTTTGGATCAATCCTATCTTGAAATCGTGTGTGTACGATTCCATTAATTCTGGTTGGGAGGCACGAAAGTCAAATTGCAGCGTGTACTATAACTCGATCTCTTTGGGAGAAAAATCAGAGTCACCTGAATTTCAGAAAGTACAAAGGATGTGTCTGTGCGCACAAGGAAATACCCAAGATCGGAACACATTTATTTCACATCGACTTATCTCAATTGGTCCACTTTTCGTGACGGTGTCCAAAGATTACATAATGAGAAACGATTGGGATCATATGCGCATTAAACAACTGTATGCGCCTCCAAGATATAAACACTGGAATTTTATCATGAAAGACGGTAAAGCAGTTTCCATCGAATTAGATGATATTTTCCCGAAAGACAAAGTGCTCATGCGTGAGTTTATCATCGCTCTTAAAAAGCGGGACGATTTAGAATTGGAATGTTCCTCTGTGGAAACGATGATCGAAATGATAGGAGGCAAATTTTCACTCTCTAATCAAGGTGTACATCTTTACCTGAGTCAATACAATAACTACTCAAATTCATACGTCGAACTGATCATTCCTACCGATAATCTAGCAAAACATTCAGGGAGCAGTTGGATTGTTCCAATACTAAAAAATTAAAAGGCTCTATTTGAATTAAAGCAAACCAATATTCTATGAAACACATTATCTTTCTATTCCTTATTTTAACTCAAATTTCATTCGCGCAATCGGATTTAGATCATTCAGGGTTCAGTGAAATTCGCTTGGGAAAATCATATAACGATCTTAAAAAGCGCATTACTGTAGTTGAGGCAGCACCAGATTACGCATGGTTCGCACCAATGACGATCGAGTACTTCATGACTGAGACAGGTGAAGATTCGAGCGCTTACTACGAAATGTTGGAAACGGATCGACTCATTGCAGAAAGCCTCAACACGAAAATTATCTGGTGTACATTCAAGAAAAAGCAGGATGCGAACTTCTTTAAGTTCCCAATTGAGTGTGCCCAACTTGTTTTTACCGACAATAAACTAATTGGAATGATACTCGTATTTGATGAAAATGACATGACTCCCGAAACGAAAGCTGTAATACTTAAACAGATCGAAGACGTATTGGGAGAACCATCTTGCTATTATGCTGCTACTCTTGAACCTCAAGCGTTTACATGTTTCTGGAATGAGAATAACACAGAGCTACTTGTTTCGGATGCCATCGCTCCGGAAGAAGCTTACGGAGAAACTCTCCACATCACGATTGGCTCCTATTGATCGTTAGCCGTATACATTAATTAGAAAACCGTATTTTCGTTTAAACCTTTATCCATGAAAAACCTACTAGCACTCACAATTGTCCTTTTTATTTCTACTCAACTATTTTCACAAACTCCGCGCGATAAGGCAAAAGCTCTTATGGATTTAGCAATCACTGTGATGGATGAAGGTGATACCAAAGCAGCTAGAGGATACTTGGAGAAAGCCATCGAACTCGATCCAGACAATCCATCATACCTGTATGAGATTGCATTTTCTTACAGCATTGATAAGAATTACAAGAAGGTGATTAAAACCTGTGAAGCCCTTACAAAGCACAAGAACGTCTTCCCTAAGATTTATCAAATGCTTGGGAATGCATATGATTACGATGGAAATTCAAAAAAAGCGATCAAAGCCTATGAACGTGGAATGAAAGAGTTTCCGAATGCAGGTAATTTATACTTGGAACGCGGAAACATGGAGTTGATGCAGGAAAAATACGACGCTGCCTTGGAATACTACGTAGAAGGAACAAAGCTCGATCCGATGTATCCGTCGAATTATTATTGGTGTACGAAACTTTACCTCAGTACAAAGAACGAATACCTTGGAATGATCTACGGTGAACTGTTCATGAATTTAGAACGTAATTCTGCTCGGACAGGAGAAATCAGTAAACTATTGTACAATACGTACAATTCTGAAATTACCTTTCCTACCGATACAAGCGTTAGTGTAAGTTTCGCGTCAAATACGATTTATCTTTCTGATAAAGACATAAAAGGAAAAAACGCAGGAGACAATTTGCTAGCAATGCTCACACAAGTAAATTATGGTTCAGTATATGAAATGATGTTGGGTCTGTCTGTGATAGGGGAAAAGGAGGTGAGCCTTGAGTCTTTGGATAGAATTAGAACGAAGTTTCGAGAAAATTACTACTCGAATGATAAGCATGTTGAATTTCCAAATGCACTTTTCGAATACCAGAAAAAAGTACAGGAAGCAGGGTACATGGAAGTGTACAATTACTGGGTGCTGTCTCAAGGGAATGATGAAGAATTTACAGCTTGGAAAGATCTAAATGATGATACTTGGAACGCGTTTATCGATTGGTTCTCGCCGAATAAGATACAATTGGACGATTCGAATAAATTCGTTCAGCCTTAATATTTCTTTTTGTTCTCACTTTGAGGGGACATTAATCTATTGAACAGTCCCTCAGCCTCGACGAGAATTGCTAACTTTGCAGCTTACTTTTTGTTATGGCAGATACTCGATATAACTTACGCGGTGTTTCCGCAGGAAAAGAAGATGTTCACAACGCGATTAAGAACGTTGACAAAGGTCTTTTTCCTCAGGCATTTTGCAAAATTGTACCAGATCATTTAAGCGGCGATGAAGACTATTGCATTGTGATGCATGCTGATGGTGCAGGAACAAAATCTGCGCTTGCTTACATGTATTGGAAAGAAACAGGTGATGTTTCCGTTTGGAAAGGAATCGCCCAGGATGCGCTGATCATGAATATCGATGATTTGTTGTGTGTTGGTGCTACAGATAAGATCTTACTTTCTTCAACAATTGGTAGAAACAAGAACTTAATCACAGGAGATGTTCTTTCGGCGATCATTAATGGTACGGAAGAATTACTCGAAGGATTAAGAGAACAAGGAATAGGAATACACTCAACTGGTGGGGAGACGGCTGATGTTGGCGATCTCGTTCGAACAATTATCGTTGATTCAACGGTTGTTTGTCGAATGAAACGTTCAGATGTTATTTCAAACCGTACAATTCAAGCGGGTGATGTAATTGTTGGTTTGGCTTCTTTTGGTCAAGCAACATATGAGGATCAATACAATGGTGGAATGGGGAGTAATGGATTGACATCCGCCCGACACGATGTCTTCAATAAAACACTCGCTGAGAAATACCCTGAGAGTTTTGATCCTGCAGTTCCTTCTGATTTAGTTTACTCTGGATCGAAGAATTTAACTGATGAGACAATCACATCATTGAATGCTGGGCAGATGGTGTTATCGCCAACAAGAACATATGCACCAATTATCAAGAAGATTTTGGATGAGCATCGAGCAGATATTCACGGAATGGTTCATTGTTCTGGGGGTGCGCAAACGAAAGTACTTCACTTCGTAAACGACGTTCATATCATCAAGGATAACTTGTTTCCAACTCCTCCACTTTTTGAAATGATTCAAGAAGAATCTGGAACGACTTGGGAAGAAATGTACAAAGTGTTCAACATGGGGCATAGAATGGAACTATATGTTCCAGAGGAAATAGCAGAGAAAATCATTGCTATTTCTGAGAGCTTTAATGTAAACGGACAAATTATCGGTCGCGTAGAAGCAGCTGATTCTAAAAAATTAACGATCAAATCACCGCATGGTGAATTTTTATACAAATAAATATGAATGATCTACTCCAGAAATTAGAAGCGATTCACTACCGATTTATTGAAGTTGGTACGCTGATTGTCGATCCCGATATTATCGCGGATATGAAACGCTACGTGCGCTTGAATAAAGAGTACAAGGAGTTGGAAACATTGGACAACGTATACAAGGAATACAAGGACCTGACGGAAAATATTGAAAACACGCGTGCATTGCTGAAGGAGGAAGAAGATCCTGAGATGCGCGAAATGGCGAAAGGTGAAGTTGATGAGCTTGAAACACGTCGTCCAGTAATGGAGGAAGAAATCAAGATGATGCTGATCCCGAAAGATCCGGAAGATGAAAAATGTGCAATCATGGAATTGCGCGCCGGAACTGGTGGAGATGAAGCCTGTATTTTTGTAGCAGATTGTTTTAGAATGTACACGATGTTCTTTAAAATAATGGGTTGGTCTTACGAAGTAACCAATTCAAATGATGGCGGTACAACTGGATATAAGGAAATCACGATGAATATTGATGCACCTGCTGCGTATGGTGTTTTGAAGTTTGAGTCGGGAGTACACCGTGTTCAACGAGTTCCTGAAACAGAATCTCAAGGACGTGTTCATACATCAGCGATTACTGTTGCTGTGTTGCCTGAGGCTGAAGAAGTGGATTTCGAATTGAAGATGTCAGATGTTCGTAGGGATACGTACCGTGCATCTGGAGCTGGAGGTCAGCACGTCAACAAGACTGAATCTGCCATTCGATTGACACACATTCCTACGGGAGTTGTTGCAGAATGTCAAGATGGTCGTTCTCAGCACAAAAACCTCGAGAAAGCGACTTCTATGTTGCGCTCAAGATTGTATCAAATTGAATTGGAGAAGTTGCAAAGTGCACGTTCAGAACATAGAAAATCATTGGTTTCGACGGGTGATAGGTCTGCAAAGATTCGTACGTACAATTATCCTCAGGGTAGAATTACAGATCACCGAATAAATAAAACGCTCTACAAGCTTGATGCATTCATGAATGGCGATATCCAGGAAATGATCGATGCATTGAAAATGGCGGAAAACGCAGAAAAACTGAAGAACGAGCAAGTATGACAAGAGCAGAATTAATTGAACAAATTCGATTAAAACGATCCTTTTTATGTGTTGGTTTGGATACCGATTTGGATAAAATTCCGCCACACTTGTTAGAAACAGAAGATCCGCTTTTTGAATTCAATAAGGCGATCATCGATGCAACGAAAGATTACTGCGTAGCCTATAAGCCAAATGTTGCTTTTTACGAATGTCATGGTCCAAAAGGGTGGGATTCACTCAAGAAAACATTGGACTATATTCCAAAAAACATCTTTACGATTGCGGATGCGAAACGTGGGGATATTGGAAACACATCAAATTACTACGCAAAAACATTTTTCGAATATTTGGATGCTGATTCTGTCACGATTGCCCCTTATATGGGATCGGATAGTGTTACACCGTTTTTTGAATATCCAGGGAAGTGGGTCATTTTACTGGCGCTTACTTCAAATAAAGGTGCGTTGGATTTTCAATTCATGGCAGATGGAAACAATGTTGAATTGTACAAGAAAGTCTTAATGAAATCCAAAGAATGGGGGACAGATGAGAACTTGATGTATGTTGTTGGAGCAACACGTGCTGAAGGAATTGGTGAGGTACGTAAGTTGGTTCCTAATCATTTTTTCTTGGTTCCTGGAGTTGGAGCTCAAGGTGGTTCATTGGAAGATGTCGCAAATTACGGTTGGAATGATGACTGTGGATTGCTTGTAAATTCTTCTCGCGGTATTATCTATGCTTCACAAGATTTAGATTTTGCTGAAAAAGCAGGATTGGCAGCACGTGAAATTCAGTTGAAAATGGCTGATATTCTGAAGAGTAAAAATTTCTAAGAGCGAGTAGGTTTCAATTTTACTGCATTAACCTTGAATTTCTAGTTTCAATTTCTTCAAAATCCAGGTTAAACTGTTAATCTTTTGTTAATCCTAAATCGGTGTATTTATCATCGTAATTCTGCACGGAAGGCCTTTAAAAATCAAAGAACGAGTAAGCTAGGCGTGCTTAGTATCAACGCAATCTCAATTGATTCCTCTTTCCCGCTATTTTACTGTCTTTATTGCACCTCAATTTCTTTGTCCCCGAATATATTATAGTAACTTTGTGCATTCGAAATCAAGGAAAATAGACGTTTATGTGGCAATTTATTGCTAATTTAATTTTGCGGAATCGATTAATAATTATCGGATTATTAACCTTGTTTACCGTATTTCTCGCGTACAATGCTCTAACTGGGTTAAAACTGGATAATCGCTACGGTGTCCTACTCCCAGAAACAGCCCAAGCAAGCATCGATTATGAACGCTTTCAGGACATGTTTGGCGAAGATGGTGGAGTTCTAGTTATTGGAATTCAAACAGATTCGCTCTACACAGAAGATCGCTTTCGTAAATGGAAAGAACTTGGAGATTCAATTCTTACCCTCGATGGTGTAGAATCTGTTGTATCTGAAGCAAATCTTTTTACAATCTATAACAACCGCGAGAAAGGCAAGTTTGACGCCCATCGCGTATTCTCGGATGTAACATACAAGGAGAAATCAATAGATTCTATTCAGAGTGAAATAAGAAACAATCCAATGTACAAGGACCTCTTGTTCAACGACAAGAACGCGTCGTTGATGATGGTGGAAATTGATGGCAGATTCCTGTTGGACCAGGAGAAGGCGAATGTTGTATTAAATATAGAAGCATTAGCAGCATCTTACGTCGATGATCTAGGTCATGCAAAATTTGCTGGATTACCTCACCTGAGAGTTATTATAGGAAAACGCGTTGTAAGAGAAATGTACGTCTTTGTTGGCTTACTTATTCTTGTAACTTCCTTACTTCTTTATTTATTCTTCCGATCACTACGCGTAGTCTTCATCTGTAACCTGGTCGTTGTTGTTGCAGTGATTTGGTCCATTGGATTGATTGGAGCACTAGGTTTTGATTTGACAATTATCATGGCGTTGATTCCTCCACTGATGATTGTGATTGGAATTCCAAATTGTATTTTCCTGATAACCAAGTACCATCAGGAGGTCAAAGAGCATGGTAATAAAGTCAAGGCATTAACACGTGTTATTCGTAAAATTGGAACGGCGACTTTCTTGACCAATTTAACTACTTCACTCGGTTTCTTGACCTTCATTTCTACGAACTCACCGAAGCTGATAGAATTTGGAATCAGTGCTTCGTTGAATATTATCTTGGTATTTGTTCTATCGATTTGTATCCTTCCTATCGTATTGTCTTTCTCGAAAAAGCCACGTGAAAAGCACTTAAAGCACTTGGATCGAAAATTGGCAATTGGATTGCTCAATAACCTTGTGTATATCGCAGGAAATCATAGAAGGTGGGTCTACATCGTGACTATTGGTTTGGTAGTGTTCAGTATCGCTGGGATGACTCGAATCGAGGCGACTGGTAACCTCACAGGTGATTTGCCTGAAGGCGATCAGATCTTGAAGGATGTTCAATTTATTCAAGAGAACTTTGGTGGATCGATTCCGTTTGAGGTGATGATCGATTACAAAGAGAATAGCCGTTTGCAAAAACGTCATACACTCATTGCGATTGATAGTATCCAACGTCGTTACTCTGAGGATACGCTTTTCACACGTTTTGTCTCTTATATTGATGTCTTGAAAGCGGCGAACATGGCCTACAACGACAATGATGTCAATGAGTTCAGGTTGATCACGAGCAAACGCAAATTAAGTGTTCTTAAAAACTACATAGACAGTTCAATTGTGACGAATTCAAATGGTGGCGGAATGGCACTGAATGAATTTATCGATACGGCAAATCGTGTGCTTAGAATCAGATCACAGATGATGGATATTGGTTCTTACCAGGTAAGTGACATCGTTGATTCGATGGAGCAGGAAATGGATGAGATCTTGAATCCAGATAGAAAGCAAATTGAAAGACTCTATGAATTAGCAACAGTTCAAAAGAAGAAAGGATACTACGATTCAATTGTATTTGAATTTCCTGCAATCTACAATGCGCTGACGGATATTGTTTCAAAGGGCAATGAGGATGAAATCGCTAAGTTTGATTTGAATCCAGAGTTGATCAAGAAAGAATTTGGTAAAAATGGATTCGACGAAGACCTACGTGCGGCAATTGATAATGAATACTTCAAGATTACCATCACGGGAGCTTCACGTGTAGCTTCAGAAGGGACCAAGTATTTGGTGATAAACTTATTAACGAGTTTGGTCTTTGCAATCCTTGCAATTGCAGTCTTGATGTCGATTCTATTCCGTTCTTGGAGAATGGTTATGGTTTCGCTCATTCCGAACTTTATTCCATTGCTGTTCACTGCAGGAATTATGGGCTGGTTTGGTATTCCATTAAAACCATCAACGCTTCTTGTATTTAGTATTGCTTTCGGAATTTCTGTTGATGATACTATCCATTATTTGGCGAAGTACAGACTCGAATTGAAATCCAAACAATGGGACTTGAAAGAATGTGTGATGATGGCCATTCGTGAAGCAGGACTTGGAATGTTCTATACATCCATTGTATTGTTCTGTGGTTTCTCAATGTTTAGCTTCTCTCAGTTCGGAGGAACACAAGCACTTGGTTTACTCGTTTCATTGACCTTGCTTATCGCAATGATTACGAATTTGGTTTTACTTCCTAGTTTGCTCTTATCGCTCGAACATCGCTTGACAACAAAGTCATTCGAAGAGCCGTTTTTTGATGCATACACAGAGGAAAGTGATCTTGATTGGGAGGACATTGATGTGCATCCAAATCCATTTGACGGCCCAGCTTCGAAAACTTCCTAATAAATCACTTGGGACATCGCTCTCATTTCAATATCTTTAGCGCAAACGATTTTCAATATGAAAGGAATTATTCTTGCGGGTGGATCAGGGACTCGTTTACATCCATTAACGCTTGCGGTCAGTAAACAACTCATGCCGGTTTACGATAAACCAATGATTTATTATCCACTTTCAGTGCTTATGGCAGCTGGAATCAAGGATATCTTAATCATTTCTACTCCCCATGACCTTCCTAATTTTAAGAAATTATTGGGTGATGGAAAACGGCTCGGCTGTAATTTTGAATATGCTGAACAGGTAATCCCAAATGGACTAGCACAAGCTTTTGTAATTGGTGAAGAGTTCATTGGAGACGACAAAGTTGCGCTTATTCTCGGTGACAATATTTTCTACGGAGCTGGAATGGGAGGCTTGTTAAAAGAAAATGCTGATCCTACAGGAGGCGTAGTTTATGCTTACCACGTGAGTGATCCAGAACGCTATGGTGTTGTTGAATTTGATGACAACATGAATGCTGTCTCAATCGAAGAGAAGCCAGAGAATCCGAAATCAAACTTTGCAGTTCCAGGATTGTATTTCTATGATAATTCGGTTGTTGAGATTGCAAAGAACTTGAAACCTTCAGCTAGAGGTGAATATGAAATTACTGATGTGAATGCTGAATATTTGCGTCGAGATGAATTGAAAGTAGCAGTGATGAGTCGTGGAACGGCTTGGCTTGATACAGGAACATTCCAATCATTGATGCAGGCTGGACAATTCGTTCAAGTGATTGAAGAGCGTCAGGGACTTAAAATTGGATGTATTGAAGAGGTTGCATACCACGCAGGGTTTATTTCTTCTGAAGAGTTAGAGGAACTTGCAAAACCGCTTCTAAAAAGTGGATACGGAACTTATTTGATGAGTATTCTTTGATGAAAGATTTACAGCAGTATACTGGGGTAATTGATTCTGAATTGACCAAAATTGGTCTGCCAAATTCACCAGTACGGCTGTACGACCCTCTCCGGTATTTCCTGCAAATAGGAGGGAAGCGAATACGACCAATATTGACCTTACTCAGTGCCGAATTATTCGGCGCGAGTTCTGAAAAAGCATTGCCTCAAGCCTTGTGTATTGAAGTATTTCATAATTTCACATTGATCCATGATGATATTATGGATCAATCGCCGTTGCGAAGGAATCAACAAACGGTTCACGAAAAGTGGAACCGGGATGTGGCTATTCTCTCTGGTGATGTGTTGATGATCAAGGCGTATCAGCTTCTTGGTGATATTGAAGCGAAATTGTTGCCTCCAGTATTTGATTTGTTCAATAACACCGCAATTGAAGTGTGTGAGGGGCAACAAATGGATATGGATTTTGAGGAGAGATCAGATGTTTCAATTGATGAATACATCGAGATGATTCGTTTGAAAACGTCCGTTTTGTTAGGTTGTGCATTAGAAATTGGTGCAATTGTAGCAGAAGCTTCAGACAAGAATCGAAAAGAGATCTATACTTTCGGTCAACACATTGGAATTGCCTTTCAAATTCAAGATGATATTCTCGACCTTTATGCTGACCCTGATCAATTTGGGAAACAAGTTGGTGGAGATGTGATCGCAAACAAGAAAACAATACTTCACCTTACGGCAATTAAGCACGCTACGAAGGAGCAGTTAGAAGTGATGAAACAATTGCAAAACGCGCAGGATTTGGTTTTTAAAGTAGACCGAACGCGACGACTGTTTAATCAATTAGAAGTTCGATCTATTTGTGAGGCGCGCATGCAAGAGCATTACGGTATTGCAATGGCTTCCTTGGCGAAAATCAACATCGATGAATCTAAAAAAGAAGCATTGATCGGATTAGCAGCTTTTTTGATGAATCGTGAGGTTTAAATAAAAAAGGATACATCTTCTTCTCGTATTTTTCATGCAATTAGACTGCTCTTTATCAAATGTATACTTGATTCAAGTAGTTCTACAATAAGGTAAATAGTTTTGCGTTTGGGTAATGAACCTAACACTATTCTTATGAAGTTTATTCTTTTTGCCTTTTCTTTTATTGCAACTATTTCTTTCGCACAAACAAGTTTGTCTGGCGGTATTTACGCGTCAGAAACGTGGGATGCGGTAGGCAGTCCTTATACGGTATCTGGAAATTTGGTCGTTTTTGAAGGGGTTGAAATCACTGTCGAACCTGGCGTTATTGTTCAGTTTGATCCGGGTGCTGGGCTAGAACTTCGCGGCAAACTTAGTTCAATAGGAACAGAAGCCGACCCTATTAGTTTTACAACAAGCCTTTCCACACCTATCATGGGATCTTGGAATGGAATTAAAGTCATCGGTACTACAAATCCTCTTGGTGTTGGGAATCAAGTGACGATGGAATACACGAAAGGAATGTATGCACAAACGTTCATTAACTTGGATGTAGCCTATCACGGTCCTTACAATTTCAAACACTGTTACTTTGCACAGAATCAAAAAGTCAATGAAGATGGAGGTAGTCCTTCAACAAACTTTGATTATTGCACGTTTGAAGCAAATCATCAAGCCTTGGATTGGTGTCAATTTGACAACCGCGCATCTCACTGTAGTTTTATTAATAACTACATCGGTTTGGTTGGAATTGAAAAAGTTGATACTTGCTATTTCTCAGGGCACACCAGTTTTGCAATGTCTCCTTATGGAGTGACAACAGGGTGCAAGATCGAAAATAACGTAATTGGTGTAAAAACAGGTTTCAATGCTGTCAATCACACATTCGTGAACAATACAGTGATCAACAATGAAGTAGGTATGCAAATTTCATCATTCTTCAATGGTTCGCATAATGTAACGGGCAATACTATTTGTAACAATTCAACTTACAATGTGAAATTGCTGTCATCAAACAATGCGGATTTAGGAATGAATTGCTGGTGTTCTACGGATGAAAATCAGATCCTTTCAACTATTTATGATGGATACGACAACACGTCTTATGGATTAGTTACCGTTTCACCAGTTTCAAACATTTGTGACCAACCTCTCATTGTAAACACGCCAGAATTACCAATTTCGGATCTATCCGTTTCGGTATATCCGAACCCATTCAGCGAAACGATTCATTTCAAAACGGAGACGGAATCAATTATTTCACTTTCAATTTTTGATGCATTTGGACGTTTGATTTTGACAGATGAATTTCAATCGGAAATAAGGATTGAGGGATTAGACCTTGATAAAGGAATATATCTTTACACACTTACGTCTGAGGATGGATCGTCATTCGTCGGTAAACTAATTAAACAGTAGATGATTTGTGCTAGTGAAATTCGAATTTGGATTTTCAATTCTAGATGTGATCGCGCGTAAAGAAGTGATCTATCATTTACCCGAATATAAAAGAGCACGAAACAATTTAACTTGATGAATCGAGAGGTTTAATATTTAATCAAGCGAAATGTAGGCTTTAACCCACAATTCGCTTGATTTTTTCGGCTTACTAGAAATGAGTTCTAACGGCATTTCGACTCAATCTAATTTATACTTCCCAATGTACGGAAGCACATCGCCCCCAATGTATAGGTAACCATTGAACTCTTTAACAGCACCGGCTTCTGAGAAAATTTCCCCTTGGGTATCAAATAGGGTTTCTAAAATTTCTCCATCGCTTGAAATGTTCATGATCATTCCAAAAGCTTCAGCTTTGGGTTGGGAAAATTCGGGTAGTCCGTATACGAATTTTTTCATTCCTGGTTTAGGATGGATTTTATCCAAAGCTTCACTTCTCTTTGTCGAATACCCCAACCAATAACTACCGTTTTCTCTAATTGAAATTCCATTTGGAAACCCAGGGAGATTGTCAATGAATACTTCCGATTGTCCCATTTTTTCACCTGTAAGCCAATATTTCAGAACTCTATACTTCGTTGTTTCTACCATCAGAAGATAGTCCTGATCTTTTGAGATGACTACGCCATTGCCAAAGTAGGTGCCAGCAATAAGTGTTGTTACTTTTTTAGTAGTAGGATTATAGCTGTATAAACCACCGAGAGCTTTCATTTCCATGATAAGCTTTCGACCATATTTTATCGTGTATGCTGAGATCTCGGAAGTATTGGAAAAATAGATCATCCCATCATCGGCAATATCCAATCCATTAGGAATGAGAAACGGTTTTCCATTTTCATCTGTTGCAGCCAGTACGGTAACTTGCTTTGTAGGGCTGATGCTAATTAATCCTTGTTTGTGGCTTAAAGCGATTAAGTTCCCTTCCTTGTCGAAATGTAAGCCAGCAACCCATGAACCGGAATTATAAAATTCTTCAACTTTTCCTGAAGGATCTATTTTTAGAATTCGACCATCGCTAAAATCAGTATTGTGCACACCTGTATAAAGGTTTCCCAGGCTATCAAACAAGATATCTTCAGGCCCAAGCCAACCATCAATTTGAATTTTCTTACTGGCTAATAGCTTTTCATTTAAGTGTGTTGCACCTTCAAAAGAGGGGCTTACTTCTGGTTGATAAGCCAACGGTGTAAGGGCACAAGAACTAAGTGTTAGTCCGTATAGGGCCGATGCCATAAAAATTAGTGTTCCTTTCTTCATTACTTCGTCTTTAATTATGATGTGACAAAGCAACGACCATTAAAAAGGAAAACTCTTTACATATGTAATGAAATATTATGATTTTTTAGATGCGAACTGTTTTCTTATTCGGCTTAATTGAGTCGCAGAGATGCCCAAGTATGACGCGATATGCAATTGAGAAATGAGCTGTTCGAGTGTCGGGAATTCTTTTTTGAAAAGGATATAGCGCTGAGAAGCATCGAGCAGCACGATTTCAATTTCCTTCTTCTCTTTTTCTAAAAAATAGTGTTCTGCTATTTTCCGTGCAAACCTTTCCAAATCTGGATGATCGTCAAAAAGATCAGTTAATGATTTGTAATCACAGGAATAAATCACACAATTAGTCAAGGCCTGTTGAGCAATTATGTTTACTTGTCCGGTCAATAGTGAAGTGTATGCCCCAATAATGCTTTGCCCAACAAAAAATTGTTTATTGTAATCTTTGCCTTCTTGATTTGTGAAAAATGCTCTCACTACTCCTGTCTTTAAAAAAGCAATTCGACGAGAGGTTCGATTCTCTTTCGCAAAGTATTCGTTTTTCAGCAGTTTTTCCTCCCTGAAAAAAGGAAGTATTTTGTCCCAAGTCGATTCATTGAGTTTCGAAATGGCATTGAAGTACTCCTTTAATTCTGTCATGATTTAGATACATTTTGTCAGGCTTGAGGCACAAGGTTTCTTCGCCAAAACGAATATGATTTACCTATTCTTTGGACCAAATTCCCTGAAATTATCTGTAATCTTCCAGTACTCATGACATTTGAGTTGCAGGCTTTTTAAAAACTTGGAATTGGGCTTTGTAGTCTCAGGAGACAAATCATAAAGCTCTTCGCACATATCATAAAAGCCCTCTAGTATTGGTTTACTACTTGAACCACCTTTATACACAACCAAACTACTTAGTGGAGGTCTTCCATTTTTTACTTCACTGAGTGAAATGGCTTCGAGATCCTCATAAAATTCATCTCGATCTGAAGGAATCTGAAAATTATATCCTGTATCTGAACCAGTATTTAACCTAGAAAAGGTAATCGTTTTATTTTCAACTGCTAAATCGATTAGCGTTTCTCTTATTTCTCGATTAACATATAATTCTTCCATAAATCAATATTTAGTACTTCAATTAGACAGTTCTATTGGAGGTTTGTTCAGTTCATATTACACATAACTATTCGCTCAATGCACCGTCTCCCAAATCCAACACATAATAAGCAATTAAAGCATGTCTTTCAAAATACAAGACCCAAAGATGTAGTTTTGTTGGATTATCTTTATTCAAGTACAATACGGACCGTTAGTTCCAATGTCGTGACTGTCCAAGCAGTTTTCATTTTCATTGAAGAAAACTCCGAAATTTGGATGCGTTTTCTTGTAAGAAACTGTTTTTAGATTTTAGAAGTGTCCCAATTCTGTTGTTCGCAATATTATCCAATAAAAGCTATCGTCGTGTTCCAAATAACATGCATTAATATAGGTGGACCAATAGATTTAGATCTAGGTGATCCTAAAATTAAACTGCCAAAGAACGCTATGTAAGCGTGGTGTGGATCTGGACTGTAGCAGTATTCAATAGAAAGTCATGACTCTAGTCTTCACTATACTATCACCATCAACAGCAGTACTAATCAGATGTTTAATTTCTAAAACTCCGTTTGTTTTGATATTCCGGGTTGCAACTATTGAATTATGTATCTCAGTCTCTTGAGGGCCTGCAATAAAAGATAAATCGTGTATTGGTAAACTTGCGGCATCAAAATCAATGATAGTTTCGCTCGTAATTGTTTCGATTGAATCTTCAATAGTATGGATAAAGTTATAGTCATCGGAGTTCGAACCTAGGCTAAATTCTTGGAGGACTAAAAAATATATCTGAATGTCCTGAGTATTTTTATTCACAATTGCCGCACTATCTAATACGACCTTTTCAATAAGTTCAATCATTTCGGGTCGTCTTTCTTCAGGTGTGCGATCCAGCAATTGGTCGGTGTAGTCTTTAACCTTCTGATATAATTCAGGCCAATTATCTACTTTTGTTATTCCATATTGCGAATCAATCGAAAGATCAATATTGAGAGAATCAACAACATAAATTTCTTCCGTTAGGCCGTCATATTCGCGGACAAAAAAATGCTTTTTGAAATGATATTTTTGAGAGTTATTTGTGACATGCCAGTAATACTCAACAGTTTTGTCCGATAGAATCGAGTCATTTATGGATTGGGATTCAATAACAACACATTCTATTTGATTTTCGGGTTCCTTTATATTCTCTGATTCATGCGAACACGAAAAGAGCATAAAGACTATGATCCAAGAAATACAATACATATTCCGCATGTAATTACATATAACGTTTTGCAGCTACGCACCGTGCGGGCTGCAAAGTTTGTTTTCTCGAAGGTAGGAATAGATTTTTAATCCAAAATTAATCAGTTTGATAGGGAAGCCCGCATAGGGGATGGGTACAGTTCATTGATACTTCAATCTACCTACTCTTTCGACTCCGAATTTCGGTTTTAATTCCATTAATACTCGTTCCAAGTTTGGTTCAATTTCTTGAAACTCTGAAGCTTCTTCTTTAGCAAAGTACATATCATTCGCTAACTCAATTGTAATAATCTCGTTTTTATTTTTAATGAACTGAACTATCAGAGTTTTGAAGGTTGGGGAGTAAGCAAAAACGGCGGACTTTGGTACGTTTCTTTTGAATTCAATTTTTTGAATTTTCGAATATGGCAATTCTAGAATAAGGTTTTTCTTTATGTCAAATTGCTTTAGTGATTCTTTTTCGAAAATTACATTACCCGTTCGTTTAACCTTGAAGAGTTTGATCTTCAGATATAAATCTATACCAAGTATTAGAAGCAAAGTGCAAGCAATCGTAACGCTAACTATTGGTAAACCAAGAGCTTTAGATACTTGAGGAAGAATAATAAAGAACATTAATAGGGTAAGTGCTATCAAACTATAGAAAATTATTTTTCGCGCCTCGTTTTTAACCAATGGGGAAAGAACATGGAACTTAATAGCAATTTTACCTGCTGAATATTTTTCTGTGAAGTTCTTCATTACTCACAACTAGTCGCTACACACCATCTCCTAAATCCAACACATAATGAGCAATCAAAGCATGACGTTCAAAAGACAGTACCCAAACATGTAGTTTTGTCGGATCATTTTTATCCCAGT
>NVXP01000148.1 GCA_002733985.1 Fluviicola sp.
CAATTGCTGTTACACCGCACCCCCAAATACCTCCAGTCGTCGATGTCATCCCGCCTCCTGGAGGGCTAACCCCAACGAATGAAGAACACAGAACACCTACTGTTGCCGCTGGACTATCCACTGTAATATAGAATGTCCAACATTCAACAGGATTGCCATAACCAAGAATTAGTGGTGCAGTGGAACTACCCCAGTCTCCATATTCAATTTGATTTGATGCAGTTTGAGTCCAACCTACTGTAGTCCCTTGGGATATACCTGTAATCGTTGATGGATTTGCGCCTATAATATTGGCACCATCCACGGTTAGAAGAATTCCCGTAACTCCCGCAGGACCACCAAAATTATACATTCCTCCATAATTTGTTATATACTCACAAACTTCTACGGTAAGTAAGTACTGACCATTTCCTAAATCTCCTGTTGTAACGTTAACAGTTAAACCATTACAAGCCGTTGCTTTATTGGAAAACCCTAGGAAAACCATTAGCGATAAAATATACAATTGTCTCATCATTTTACTGAAATTTTATTCGTGTAAATATTCCCTTGAGAAATTACTTTAACTAAGTACATCCCTCTTGGATAATCGTGAAGATTGATAGTCGTATCCGTGGTATTTATTATTTCTTTCCCTTCAATAAATTTTCCGCTCATTGAAAATATTTTTATACTCTCTATCGATTCACTAGACTTTATTTTGAAATATGTATGCGCTGGATTCGGAAATAATGTGAGAACCAGATCGTCTTCAAGGCTCTCTACTTCTAGATGATAAGTGAGGGAATCACTTAGAATTACCGTATAGAAATCCTTTGAATTAGCCGCTACGTAATTATTAGAATTAAATAAAATTGAGGTTCTATTAATTCCAGTTATAGCAATGTTTGTTCCTTCTATAGAGATATCCATGGCGTTTACTAGTCCTGTACCAGGGGTTGATTTTAAACTCTTCCACCAAATTAAACCTCCATCACTATTTCTAACTTTCAATAACATTGGCTCATTCCAACCATTGACCGAAAGAGTTTGACCATTGTACGTCAGGTTCATTTCAGATTCAACCATAACAATTGGATCCATGTTTTGATCTAATACAACTCCATAGCCTTCATCGGAATTAACTCCTCCAAATACTTTGGTCCATTGTACTGTTCCATCCTGAGTGTACTTTACAAAAATGACATCATAAAACCCTCCAGAATTGTATGTAGTACCTCCGACATCGATAACACCCTCAAATTCCCCAATCAAGAAGACGTTACTTGAATCATCCACTACTATGTCAGAGCTATGTACTTCCGCAGCTCCATGCACCGTTTCTAACCAAATTCTATTTCCATCAGTATCAAACTTTGAAATAAAAATATTGTGTTCAGTACTCCCCGTAAACAACACTGTATCAACCAAGTTTGTACCTTCATTGTACATCCCTGTTACGAAGATGTCATTATTATCATCCACGATAACTTTTTCACCTTCGCTTGAACCTAAACTGGCATGTACTCCCCAAATAATTGAATCGGAAACTGGATCATATTTGAGTAAAAAAAAATTAAATACTCCAGGATTATACATGGAAAAACTCCCATAATTGAAATGATTGTAGAATTCGCCGCAAATAATATAGTTCCCATCATTATCCACAACAAAGTCTTTAAACTCAGCATTGTGAACGTCTGGAAGAAATGTAGAGATGTGATTCCCTAAGGTGTCAAAGTGCGCGAGAAATACTGCACGCTGATGATTATTCACAAGAGTGTCATTACCAATAAGTAAAGTATCCGAGAATGTACCAGAAACAACTACGTGATTATTGATTATATCAATCGTATTTGTCCGTTCAATTTTATTTCCGTTTAGAGGAATAACCCACTCTGCAATTCCTGTTAGATTAGCTTTTCCAATGAAAATATCATCGTATGCCCAACCGCTAAGAGAGTTAGAACCGAGATTAAAACTCCCCCGATAAACACCGGCAAAGTATTGATTTTCATTATGTACTTTGATTGAAACCCCTTCGCTAATATCATTCGCAACTGGAGTAATAATAGATTCCCACGTTTGGCCAATACCATGAAAGCATATAACCATGTAAAACAATAAAATTACTGTAGATTTTAGCGTCATGATAATTTAGTTTCGGGTTTACTATTGGCACCGTCCTTGCAGAACCTTTCAATGTTGATTCTTGACAAAGTTGAGGTAATCCGCTCTATGCCACCACTAAAACACATAGACAACACATAGACACCTTGATTTACACTAACTAAAATCGTATATTTAGATACTACTCTACGATAAATACAACATGCCAGTCTACAGTCGCTTTATTCTAGTCATAACTCTCCTGCTAGTTAATATTTATAGCAATACTTCCTTCGCTCAAAACGAAGAATTGAAAGCACGGATCCAACAAATTCTTGACTGGTCACAGACGGCATATACAACGAATCCTTCTACCATTAAAGACAGTTTAGACTTAGCAATTAAGATCTCGAAACAAAACAAACTAGACGTCACCACAGCCGAATGCCTTCAAATCTACATCGCATTCGTACTTGATAAGGTTGGTGATTTTGACTATGCTACGTCTCTTCTTGAAGAAATCAATCAATTAGCAGAGACAACCAATAATCCTTCAATTCAATCGCTATATCATGGCACAAAGGGATACTTGTATATGTATGAAGATGCAGATCGAAAAAATGGTTCGCTTGAGTTTAAAAAAGCAATTGACATACTCGATAAAAACAAGCTCCATAAAAAATATGATTTATTAAACAACTACAGCGTAGGACTTCAATTGGATGGTAAATACAGGGAAGCACTTGAAATAAATAAGCAGTCTATTAACGAATACCTTAAGAATCCAACACTAGGAGATGAGAACTTCCTTACCATCGCGTATCTAAACACTGGATTGTCCTATTATTATCTAGAAAAATTAGATTCCGCAGAGCTGTTTATGTTAAAAGCAGTGAACTTCTCAGAGACAAGCCCAGCACCCGATGACAATTTCGGGGCAAACGTAATCATGGGAACCCTATTACTGAGGACACAAAGAGTTTTCGAATCATTACACTACCTAGAGAATGGATTAAGTACTATCCACCTAAGTACCATCTCCTTTCAATCCAAGGCACGACTCTGTAAAGCGCTTAGTACTGTCCACCTTGAATTGAAAGATTTTGAGAAAGCACTGCATTTTAAAACATTACAAAGTCAATATCTGGACTCATTAAACCACAAAGAAATTTCCGAAAAAGCATTTGCGCTTAATTACATGGGAGAGATCAAGGTCCTAGAACAGCAAAAAAAGATTGACAAATTAAACTTGGAAATAAAAGAAGCTCTTTTCAAAGACAAGATAACAGCCATTTTACTTGTGCTGGTATTAGTAGTTTCTTCCTCAATTTTTATTTTTTTTCATCTCAATAGACGCAGGCAACTCAGCCTCATTAAGCTTGAGAATGAACGACTAGAGAAAGAACGGATTAAACAAGAATCAGAGTTGACAATACTGCGTAAAGAGGAAAAGTTGATTTATGCCAATGTAGAGTTGTCCACTCGTGAAAATGAACTTTCTATGCTAAAAGAGCGACTCACACAACACCTGAACCAAAGTCACGATCCAGAATTTGACGGCCTTAAGAAATTCTTAAAGATGATTTCAAGAAGTGAAAAACGAGCTGAACAATTAACATATATCGATCACGTACTTAATTCTTCAAATAACGTATTCTATCAAAGACTCAAAACTATTCATCCTAAGCTAACAGAAGATGAAACAAGATTAGCTGCATTAATCCGCTTGAATTTATCTTCAATTGAATTGCAACAAGTTTTCAATATTTCGAAATCAAGCCTGCTGACTAAGCGTTATAGATTCAGAAAAAAAATGAATTTAGAGAAAGATGAATCTCTCGAAAACTATTTAAAAAAGATAAATTGACAGGTAGTTAATAAAGGTTTATCCACCGAAAATTCAAACAATGAATTATAGTTCAGATTGAGTAAAAAAAGCACCCCGCTTGGGATGCTCTTTTTGACCCTGAGAGTCATCGTTCAAACTTTCAAAAAAAAAGACTTGGAGGTGACGAATGAGCTTCGAACAGAAACCAAAAAAACCTAACCCACTGTACATTATTGAGTTGACAACCCACCCATCACCTACCAAGGACCTTTTTTTTGCAAGACCTCTACTGTTTAACGAATTTTTCTACCTGTCTTGATCCATTAATTGATAGCACAATAACCATGTAGGTTCCGGAGCTTAGCTTACTAACATCAATCGTTTGATTTTTATCGTTGACTGGCGTTTCCAAAAGGGTTCTACCGCTCAAAGAAAAAACTTGGATCGCAGTTGCTTCCATCGAAATATTGGAAAGTGTAAGAATGTCTTTGGTTGGGCTTGGATAAACCTGAAGTCCATTTACCTTTTCGTCCTCGTTTATGCTAGCAGTGCCACCACCTGAAGAACCAATATCGAAAGTAATTGTAATAGATGAAGCTCCATACAAGTCATGTGTAATGCAGTCTGACCAGTTCTGATCTTGCCCGACATTCACGACCAATGGCATGACCACAGAAGTTGCTCCGCCCAAGTCTGCATCTGAAATAATACTCTGTCTATCTATGGAATATGTGATTTGACTATTCGCAACATCAACATTCAAACCCACACATGACGAACTACAATACTCAACTAGAGGGGTGTAGGTTGCATCATACGCTGTAGAAGAAATCGTATTGTCTGCCCAAGTATCGGTATAAGAATAATTACTTGGCGGAGCACCTCCCATATCAGTATAACATACGGCCGTTAGATCTGTAGTAGTCGACGACGACCAGTGTTCACTAGAGCTAGTTCCATCGGACAAGCCATTTGGCAAGCCAAAACTAAAATCAGCAGATGGTGAATCGGCATAGGTAGATAAATTAGGGCATGTTATTCGAAACATCAGTTTATCATTTGTGGCGTCATACTGAAATTCCAGCACCGTTCCGTCCAATCCTGGACCTGATCCGCCCCACCCCGAATCATCACCAGCCGGATCTGTAATTAAAGTCGTCCATTGACCAAACGAAGTCAATGAGATCAGTAATCCTGTAATAATCGTAATTGACCTTTTCATAATTCTAAATAGTTTAAGTTGTGTAAGTATTCAATAAGGAGACGCCAAGTAACTACTTCGAGTTAAGCAGTAATTCACAATTAAACACCATCATATTACTTAATTAAAATTCAATAAATACTGATTTTAAAGGGTATAATTCAATATATTTATACCATGTCTAAAGACCTTCATAGCTTAATAAATAACCTCAACAAATCAGAAAAACGCTACTTTACACAATATCTAGGACGCGTTTCAGCGAAAAGTGAGGAAACAATATACGCCCGTCTATTTGATTATATGACTCGTGCCGAATCCTATGATAGAGATGATTTGCTGAGCAAATGCTCTTTCATTAATCCATCTCAACTGAACAATGTGCGTGCACGCTTGTATAATTACATTTTAGAGAGTTTGCGAGCGTATCATTCGGAAGGTTCGGGTCGTATTTCCTTGCACCAAATGATGATTAATTATGAAATATTAGTGAACAAGGGGCTTTTCAGCCAGGCAGTAAAGATGCTAAAGAAAGCTGAGAAAAAAGCTTCCCTCCTTGAAGGCACGTTTCTTCTTGAGGAAATACTAGAGCTTCAAGAATACATCATCACCAGGAGGTTAAAGTCGAAAAAAAACAAAGAGGAAATAATAACCCTTCAAACTAAAATTCAGACGAGAAGAGCTACTCAAATAAGACAAAACGAACTCAAATGGAATCGTATGCTTGGGTATAATTTATTTCGGAAAGAAGGTAGGCTGACAAGGAATATTTCAAGTATTAAACAATTTGAGGAAAGAATATTGAAATTCAAAGAGCGATTTACTCTTGATGAAAACTCCTATATGGAGGTTTATCATAGTCATCTAGAATCTTCTCTTCTATACCGTATTCAGGGCAAGTTTCAATCATCTTTCAATGAACTTGAAAAACTGGAGTCCTTTTACAATGAGAACTTAAGCTATGTTGAATCTCACCCAGAGGATTACCTCAGATACATGATAAATCGGGTAATTGCCTTAAACATGTTGAAACAATTTGATACTTCATTGAAGACAATCAACAAAATAAGAATCATGGGCAATTCTGCGCAGACAGAAGAGCAACGACTAATGATATTTGAGAATACAACATTTCATGAGATCGAAATTTACCTCTACCGAAGACAATTTAACAAAGCAGTTGAACTAGTTGAGAAGAATCTATTGACCATACAGAATAGTATGGAAAAGATACACACCGTAAATCAACAATCGAAGCTTTATCGTATAGCTCTTGCCTATTTCGGAATAGGAGAATATAAAACGTCCTTAAGGTGGGTGAATCAAATCCTTAATTACGACCAAATGAAGTACAGGAAAGACATACTTTCAAGCGTTCAAATCCTAAACCTACTGATTCATACCGAGCTCAAAAACTACACGCTAGTTGAGAGTCTACTCAGGTCTTCAGAAATCTATCTAAAAAAAATAGGCAGATGGATGACGCCAGAGAAACTGGTCATCTCAGCACTAAAGAAGTACATCCTTTATAGGAAAAACAAATCCAAAATATTTTCACAACTTTCAATAGATCTTGCAAACAATCAGAAAGAAAATCCATTAGATGAGCATTTCATTGCATATTTTGACCTTCAAAAGTGGATAGGGAATAAGGGATAGAATCACTGGACCTTGTGCGACAATTGGAAGGGCGGTTATACGGGAGCAGAAAATCATCCTGAATTCTAACTTAATACTAGAGTCTTCATGATTTCCATTGTCGGACTTCTAAAAACTCATTGCTTCAGAAGCCCATTAAAGTTTTAGAGGCGAAATTCCTTGATTGGAGTATTTGTGTCCAGTTCTCTCTAGGTTGTGCGGAGGAAGTTCAAACGAATTGTCCGCTTTAGTGACCTCGTCAAAATTACCTCCCTGCGGTCAGTGCTTTCGTTCTTCCTCGAAGAACTTCAGGTCAACAAGAACAAGCATTGCTTGTGAAGACTGAACGATGGTTCCACAGAACCATTTTGTGAAGGATAGAATATTCTGCAAGAATTAGAAACAAAAAAAGCACCCCGTTTGGGATGCTTTTTGTGACCTCGTCAAGATTATAGACGTTGTTGATAGTT
>NVXP01000027.1 GCA_002733985.1 Fluviicola sp.
TACACAGTATTTTCAAAAGTTCTCTCAGAAAAGAGTAAGTTCGAGTAAACTATAATATCTCTCCTTCACGATGAAATCCATTCTTCTAAGCCCCTTAGTTCTTCTCTCATTTGGAATTTTCGCTCAAAATGGCGGTGAAACCTGTGCAAATGCTACAGTTATTCCATCCATTCCATATCAGGCTACAGGAACGACCATTGGCGCGGCCGATGACTATTTTGCAAGTTGTCAAGATGTTGGGAATCCAGGTGGAGCAGTTGATGTAGTCTATGAATWYACAAATGGCGCAACKGCKGTTTACATTGACATCTCTGTCTGCCAAGCAATCACAAACTACGATTCTCAGATTTAYATTTACGAGAAYTCATGCACTGGAAATCCTGTTGGTTGTCAGGAAGAYGGTTGCCAGTCTCCAGCTTATTCGGCRGCATACAACTCAACAATCACKGCACAGTACCTCAATCCAAATACTACGTATTACATTGTCGTGGATGGCTACAACGGTGGATCTGAAGGAGATTTTCAATTGAACATTACAGAAAGTATAGGGCTCGCACCTCCAACAGAAAGCAATTTACCTTTGGTAGTTATCACAACGAATGGACAAACTATTCCAGATGAACCAAAGGTCAATGTGCACATGAAAATCATGGATTTTAGCCCGTTTTTAAATCACCCAACTGATCCTGGGAACTTTTATGACGGTCATGCAGGAATTGAAATTCGAGGCTCCTACTCTGCTTCTCTTCCCCAAAAGCCTTACGGGATTGAAACAAGAGATTCTCTCGGATTCAATAATAACGTCTCAATCTTAAACATGCCATCTGAAAATGATTGGATCTTACTCCCAAATTACAACGACAAAACGTTTTTAAGAAACATCGTAGCATTCGACCTGTTTGAGAAAATGGGGCATTATGCACCGAGAACTCAGTTGTGCGAAGTGATTTTGGATGATATTTATCAAGGAATTTATGTGTTCACTGAGAAAATCAAACGAGACAAGGACCGAGTAGATATCAGAGTGACAGATTCATTAGACATTTCTGGGGATAGTTTAACTGGAGGATACATTTTCAAAGTGGATTACTGGAATTGGTCAGATAGCTGGTTATCCACATACGATAATCCAAATTACCCTGGGAACGACGTCCATTTTGTCTATGATTATCCCGATGCACTAGATATCACTCCTGAGCAAGTAAATTATTTGCAAGGAACAGTTGGCGCTTTCGAAGATGCGCTGTGGGGACCGAATTTTACCGATCCAACAGTTGGATACCGAGCTCACATTGATGTCTTATCTTTTATCGATTATTTCATTGTCAATGAATTTGCACGAAACATTGATGGCTTCAAGAAAAGTCGCCGTTTCCATAAAAACAGTGACAACGTTGATTCCTTGATCTACGCAGGACCAGTTTGGGATTTTGACTGGGCGTATAAGAATACGAGTAACTCAGAACTCAATGGTGTTGGCTGGAGACATAGCTTTTCCGGTGGAACAGATGTCACTCCTCCAGGTTGGTACATTCGGCTCATTCAAGATCCAGAATTTGCTGATCAATTGGCCTGTCGTTATTTCAACCTACGACAAACAATTTTGAAGAAAGATAATTTGTTTCAATTCATTGATTCACTCGGTAGTTATGTTGATTTAGCTCAAGTAAGACATTATGAGCGTTGGCCGATTCTTGGACAGAACGTTGGAACCCCTGAAGTAGGAACACAACCAACGACGTATGCTGGAGAACTAACAAAATTTAAAGATTGGATCTCAGAACGTCTGGATTGGCTCGATTTGAACATGCCAGGGAATTGTCCGAATGTTGGGATCGAAGAAATGGAAGCAAAAGTGCCTTATTTTGTCGCTTACCCGAATCCAACCAACGGTGAGATTAATTTCTATGCCGATCAAGCAATTGAATACATGGAGATTACTGATTTAGCCGGAAAATCACTCGGAATGGTACTGGGCAATGGTCAACAATTAATCACTTTGGATAGAGAGTTACCTCCTGGGACTTATATTGCGACTGTCTTTTTAGAGAGTGGGAGAACTGTACAAACGAGATTCACACATTTGTAAGCTCTGTCTTATCCAATAAGTTCAGTAAAGTTGGGTACACCTCCGCCCCATTCATTTTTGCCTTTAACCAAGCGTAAAAATTGATTCTGAATACATCTTCTTCTTCGATTTTCTTCCAATGGATAGAGGATTCAACCTGCTCATGAAATTTGTCACTCCCAACAGTCGAGGGGTCGCGCAAAATAGTTTGAACCAATCGCAAGAACGGTCGTGCCTGATCTTTCCCTTCTTTGTTCAAGTAATTCTTGTATTTACGGAGTAAACTTTTCAAGCGTGATTCGGCATAATCGTAGTTTTCTAAATCGATGTGAAGCAATATTTCGATGGTGAGTTTATGCAATGTCCACTCAATCCCGAGGTTCTTTTCGTACCAAGTGTCCGTGTGTGCAAATCTCGAAAGTGTTCGCTGACATTCACGCAATTCTCCCTGTTGAATTTGAAGCATGGCCAGTGTCAATCGAATTTGAATTGTTTCGTCTAGTGAAATTTTCTGGTCAAGGATAAAGTCAATATGACTTCGAGCTTCAATGGCATTTCCAATGTGATTGGAGTTCAATGCGGACAACATTCTCCATTTCAGTTCGTGCTGAGCAGGTGATTTTCCACTGAATCGATCCATTTGTTCCTTCATCTGAGCCAAAAATCGACTACTCGTTTCGAAATCCTTCTTCCTGAAGTAGATGTGAGCTATGACATATAAGATTTCAATGTGGTAATGTAAATTCTGTTCATTGTCGCTTTTTCCGCCTTGGAGATCACGCAGTTTGTCAATAAAAAAGAGATTGATCTCATGATAACTATTCGAATACGCACCGTAAATATCAGTGAGTTGAACCAATTGATGCAAGGAAGAAAAGCCGTAGGCAATTTCATCTGAGATAGCAAATTCGGCAAATGTCGTGTTTAATAATTTTGCCAAATCAACATGCTCACCTTGATATTCAACTGCTTGATACGCCATCCTAATGCGCGCATATGCGAGGTTCAGGTTTGTATGAGCTCGCTGTAGTTGATAGTTCTTTGTGGATCGCTGATTTAATTCCTCCAAATTAGGAGCTCCAGAAATATGAGCATATTCAATCAGCAGTTGCTGAATTTCACCTTCCAGTGTATAGTTTTCAAAATAGCGAGCGTCTTTTTCTAGCTTCAACAAGAGTTTGAAGGCTGATTCCGTTTTTTCTCGTTTCAATAATCGTTTTGCAGTAATAAAAATTTTCGAGAGTTCGTTCTCCGTACTCCCCTCCTTCTGCATAGTCGATTGAGCAATGAAGTCGATCATTCGATGTTTCAGCCTATTGCGAAGTACATTGTAGGCATTCGATCCAATTTTAGACTTTAATCGATCTTCCTTTTCATTCAACATGGCTTCAAATAATTCCACATTCCGAACATCACTTCGCCGATTGCGTGTGTTCAAATAACGCACAAATTGTGCTTGCTCTTCCTGGGATAATATTGAAAACAAATCATTTAGTGCACTCATTTATCGTAATGATAATTATAATTAATTACTGGATATTAAACAGTTAGCTTACAACTACTCTGTTTAATTCGTAATAAAAGTACGAAAAATAGCTTTCCCGAGCATAAAAGCATGCTCATCTTTGTGGTGTACTTAAAATGAATATTATGTTAGAACAAACAGATTACACAAAAACAAATCAATCAGACAGTAACCAGATTGAAAACGACCAACTTGGATCCAATAAGGAACCGAAAAAGAATCAAATGAAGGGTATTCGACCATCTGCTGCTTTCATTGGAGCATCATGGGCAGCACTCGGAATTGGGCTAATCTCCTACTGCATCGGATTATGGAACGCAGATATGTTACTCAACGAAAAAGGATACTACTTCACAGTCATCCTATTCGGATTATTCTCTGGTATTTCCGTTCAAAAGTGTGTTAGAGATAAAGCTGAAGGGATTCCAGTTACTGACATCTACTACGGAATTAGCTGGTTCACAACGATCGCATCAATTGTTTTGCTCGTTGTCGGATTGAGAAACGCAGATCTTGAACTCAGCGAAAAAGGGTTTTATGGAATGTCATTTACGCTGGCGCTATTCTCTGCAATCGCAGTTCAAAAGAATACACGTGACACGAAACTGATTGATGCTGAAGATTAACAAACACAAATATTGATAGTCCTATTGTTGAGATATATGGAAGCTACTTGATTAAAGCTTCCGTATGTCTCACTCTAGAAAGCCATTTAATAAGCAAGACATGAAATTTAATAATAAGAAACTCGAGAAAACTTCCATAATCATCAACTACACGATTGCAGTTCTACTCTGCGGGTTCTTGATTTTATTAACAGGAATAGTAATTGATGACGTTGATGAATGGAAAGAAGGACCAAGCGTGGAACAATTTCAAAACTCAAACCTCCTCAAGGAAAAGAAGTTGACTATTAAAGCTATTGATATTAAGATCGACTCAAAAAGAGAAAATAAGTCGAGTGTACAGCAAACAATAAAGGTTGCAAAGAACAATTACGTAAATGCGAAAAAGTCTTTCGACAACTGGTTAAAAGCAAGAAAAACAGTTGGTTCTCCTAAAGAAGATGTAGAAGTCCGTAAGCGAGCGGTTAAACTGGACAACTATTATAGTACACAACAGGAATGGGAAAAGGAGCTGTCTGAGATAAGCGATTCGATAAAATTGCTCAATGAACAAAGAGATGAAGTTTCTAAACTTATTGCCAAAGAGAAATCCCGGGCATATGAAGAACAAAGGAAAGCGATACGTCAATACGATGTGAAAGTGTTCTTTATTCGATTACTGATCATCGTTCCGATTCTTCTTCTGGGAATATTTTTCATGCTGAAATTCCGTAAGCATAAATATTGGCCGCTTTTCTTCGGATTTGTATTGTTTTCATTTTACGCCTTCTTTTTTGGACTCGTACCTTATCTACCTAGTTATGGTGGTTACATTCGATATACAGTTGGAATTATACTGATAATCCTATTCGGTGTTTATGCGATAAATAAAATCAAATCATTTGTTGAGCAGAAAAAAAACGAACTGAAAATTTCAACAGAGGAACGATCAAAAAAGGTACTAACTGAAACTGCAGAAAAAGCGTTGGACGATCACATGTGTCCTTCATGTGGTAAGGATTTCATTGTAAAAGACTGGGATAAATCCTTAGGTAAAAAAGGCAAGGAGACAATATTAGGAAAGGTAACCGATTTCTGCCGTTTCTGTGGACTTCAACTATTCAAAAAGTGCAAATCATGCAATACCAAAAACTTTGCTCATTTGCCATTCTGCTGTAATTGTGGTGATAAATTAATCAACGAGGAAATAACGTGTTCGGATGAAATGCACGAATGACGTTCTAGCAGTTCATAATTGAAAATTACGTGAATTGTCCATGAATCCCGATTTAGATTAAATTCTAGGTCGGGATTCTTATTTCGCAATATATCTATTTCGCAATATTGCGAAATAGATATATTGCGAAATAGATTTGACACTTTTCTAGCCTCTCCAGATTGCACGGAGGAAGTTGACCACAACTTTAGTTATATTGGTCTAATGAAGTTGTTCTTGTTTCTAACTGTTTTTCTTCAAATGAATGCCTTTGCCCAACAGGGTGAACATATTCGTATTGAGTTTTTGGCGGATCACGATTCATTTCCAGATTGTAGAACCCTCTTCTATGCAAATACAAATTATGTACTTCCGAATCAAGAACTTCTTGAAATAAATATTCCGAATACGATTCTTGTCAATCCATCTAATTTACTGAATGACAGCGTAATGATTCTTCGTTCGTTTTCATCTGAAGCTAAGAAATTAGGTTCGGTAAAATTCGATGAGATACAAATACACACCTATTCTCGAGAGGAAGTCAGAGGATTAATTATTACGAGTGCGGACAGTGCTGATTGTGACTGGAGGATACACGACATGGACTATCTCTGGACAAATTTCGGGATTATTTACGATGCCAAGCCTAATACTCGAATACAAAAAAACACTGAAGAACAGACTATCCAAGGAGAATCTCCATTTACCCCAATGATTGGTCAAAGTGGTATCATAGATGGAGTTTACATAGATGAACGCGAATTGATAAGAATACAGCAGCTTGATAGCATGCGAATTCCAATAGACTATTACTATCGCAGTTTTCGCCTAGGAAGTAGAATGATTCAACCAAAATTGGACTCGCTCTTCCAACCATTCTATTTCTCTAATTATGAAGTCACCAATGGTGAGTACCGAGAATTCATTAAATGGGTGACCGATTCCATCAAGCTACGAATGGCCTAYCRTAATTTRACATCTCGCGATGCATCRTTGTTGTTGGATTGCTCTAAACGAGAAAGAAARGTGCTTGATTTATCTAGATCAGCTGRAAACTTAAAACAATTTGGATTGARCCTYSGAAACAGRAAGRAAATCAGCGATATGAAATGGTTCGAAGCCACRAAAGAAATGTATTATCCTCAACCTGAGAGATTCTATCGACGAAAGGAACTGAATGAGCGCAAGTTGATTTACCGTAAATCGGAAAGCGAGATGATCGCGATTTACCCGGATACCTTAGGTTTTTGTTCAGATCAACTCGGAGAAGGCATGGCCTTCATTGGACGGTTGACCTGGCACCCATATTACACGGACTATCCAGTTACAAATATATCAAAGGAGCAAATCATGGCGTATTGTCATTGGAGACAAAGACAATTAAACGAAGAATTAAAATCGGATGGGTACAAAGTTATGGTTCGGCCACCCACAATCACCGAATATGAATTTGCGCTCAAACAGTCTCTTGGACCTCCAGGATATAGTTTGGCAATCGATCAGAAAAACGATCATTTCATTCGGTTCAATCGTGCACCAGCATTGGAGAATGAAGCACTTTTCTACACTTCAGTGGATTATGATCCTGCTAACCCTCCAAAGTCAAATTGGCCGACTAGCTATGAATTCATGCTCAATTACAAAGGATGGTACCAAGCGAATCAATCGGAATCGTTGGTTAAATTCCTCAATGGAAACGTTTCAGAATTCGCAATGAATGAAGTGACTCTTGAAAAACTCAAACACTACCGAATCGATCAATCTTACCCTGAAGCAAATGCTCATTTCGTGCTAGGCTCAAACTACCTGACTGATGTCAAAACACTCGGCGACGATCAATACAACGCTATTTTCTATAAATCCGTACTTGAAAACGGAAAGTCATCACCGCTCGTTGGCTTCCGTCTTGTTTATTTCGTCGAAAAAATCAACTAACTAATCCAATAATCTAATCAATCCAACACATGAAAAATCTCAAATACTTCTCGCTTATTCCACTGCTCCTCTTTTCGATCGCGATGTTTCTTCCATTTATTGAGCACCAATACGAACCAGGAGTAAGAATTATCGAGCGCGGTTACCAATTTGGAATGATCTTTCTTCCTCTGGGAATAATGCTTTTGATCCTACTTGTCGCCAACATCAAGCGCACCCGATTTACTGCAATAATTGCCTTTGTGCTCTGTTTTGGATTGATCTTTTCACTCTTTTTGATGCAATTCACCATGCGACCAATGATTGGAAACTTCACCATTCATACTTCCAGAATCGGTTATGCAATGGCGTTTTTCTCAGCTTTAATCCTGATGATTATTCTATTGGTGAATCTCGTAAAAACCTTCCGACTGGCTTCCAATGACAATGAATCAGAGACTTAATCAATTTTAATTATATTAGCTTAAACTTAAAACTAACGCTTATGATGCCTAATATGATCGTCGTTGTTCTAGCAGCGCTTATACCAATGTTAATAGGATTCCTTTACTACAACCCGAAATTACTCGGAACAGTTTGGATGAAAGAAGCAGGAATGACTGAAGAGAAAATGCAAGGTGGAAACATGGTGAAAATGCTCTTGTTGTCTTTTGTTTGTGCTTTCCTTTTTTCAGTATTCCTCTTTGCATTCGTTGTTCACCAAACGGATATATATTCACTTCACTTTGGTGAAACTGGATTTGGTAATGAAGGGTCTGCCGTTATGAACCGAATAGATACTCTCATGTTAGAATTCGGATCCCGTTTTAGAACATTTGGACATGGATCATTCCATGGTTTCTTTATTGGATTATTATTTGTCGTTCCGATTTTAGGAACAAACGCAATTTTCGAACGCAAATCATTCAAATATGTAGCCGTAAATGGAGGTTACTGGATCATTACACTCGCATTAATGGGTGGGGTTCTTTGCCAATGGGCTTAACACAATTCAAAATAGATACATTTCAAGAGTGGCGTTCCGATAACTATCGGAATCGTCACTCTTTTTTTTGTTAGATACCTGAGTCTAATAGGTCGTCGTTGGTGATAATTGAAGTAGCAATCCCTCCTTCTTCAAGTGGAATCTTCTTCAATAGCTCCTCCATTTTTGAATAATTCTTAATCATTTGGATCGCTAAAAGACCAGCTCCAATGGTTGCCAACAAGATTAAAATCCCCAAAACAATAGAAAACATGACGATACTAACATCCTCCGTGTTCCTTGATACTTGATTTAGAACGATTGAAGCTATCCACAATCCCCACCACCAACCTTTCACTTGGTGGTATTTTGGTTGTTTTTCCATTAATCCTTTCTCAACTAATAACTTCTCTGATTGAGAGAATAAATCTGTAGCAATTTGAAATGGCCCGAAAAGGTTGAAAATTGGAATAAACCAAGTTCCAGCTGCCCATCCTTCTGAATATTTTAATCTATTATGTGGTACAAGATTATGAAGGTTGAAATATGCACGTCTAAACCACATGATAAACAAAACTATACAAGTGATATAGATGCCTAAATGAATCAAACCAAAGATCCCTGCAAAAATTGAGTAGGTCTGAATCTGACCGAGGTAACTACCCATGTCCTCAAAGTTCATTGAGGCACTAGAAATCATGTAAAGTAAAACGTAGGCCGCAATGGAAGTAATGGTCATGGTGATCATTGTTGCGTATAGCGCTTTTATTGCGTTGCTTGCGCGTAGTTGATTAGGTTTCATTTAGAAATGTGTTTTTTGGAAATATTAGTGATAAGATCAGGTTAATCGTAATTCTCAAAATTAGTAAAAAAATTACTTCACTCGATCCACTAACATCGGAACAAAGCTAAAAACACCCAAGTCTTCTTCTGTAAAATCTGTTTCAGAAGTTTTTATCACACGTTTCATCATCTGCTTCTCTCCTGCTCCAACAGGAATGATCATCACCCCTCCTACTTTTAGTTGATTCACCAATTCCATTGGGATTTCTGGTGCGCCACACGTGATAATGACTTTGTCAAATGGAGCAAATGTTGGTAATCCTTTGTAGCCATCTCCAAAGCTCATCCGTGCATTGTATCCAAAGTGGCGAACGATTGATTTAGCCTTGATATGCAGCTCCTTATGGCGCTCAATGCTAAACACCTTTGCACCGAGTTCACACAATACACATGTCTGATAACCAGACCCTGAGCCGATTTCAAGGATTTTATCTCCTTTTTTGATCTCCAAGAGCTGTGTTTGAAACGCAACAGTAAACGGATGACTAATCGTTTGTCCAGAACCAATTTGAAACGCCATGTTCGTATACGCCTGTTCAGCAAAAGCATTGTCCAAAAAGAAATGACGCGGAATCGCTTCGAACGCATCTAAAACGCGCTGATCTTCAATCCCCTTAGCGGCTAACTCAGCAATTAACTGACGTCGCATTCCTTTGTATTTAAACGAATCTTGCATGATACAAAGGTAGCACACTATTGCCAATTTTGCAGATTGATTTTCAAACATTTCAATGTGAACAAGCAACAATATTCAACATTTATGACTCTCAATTCTGAATCCAATTGCCTATATTTGGGGGACTTTTGAAACAAAAAAATGGCAATATCAAAGAAAGAATTAGAATTCAATAAGAACGACGATGAAATGCGTACGAAATTGTCTTCCTTGAAGCGAGAATTGGCAACAGTTTACCTTGGAGGTGGAAAAAAGCGTATTGAAAAACATCACAGTAAAGGAAAGATGACGGCGCGTGAGCGTATTGACTTTTTACTGGACCCGGATGCTGAACGTATTGAGATTGGTGCATTTGCCGGTCGAGGAATGTATGAAGAGTACGGTGGATGCCCATCTGGAGGTGTAGTCGTTGTGATTGGATATGTGAGTGGGAAGCAATGTATTGTTGTTGCAAATGATGCCACGGTGAAAGCTGGAGCCTGGTTCCCTATCACTGGAAAGAAAAATTTGCGTGCTCAGGAAATCGCAATGGAGAATAGACTTCCAATTATATATTTGGTTGATTCTGCAGGTGTATTCTTACCGATGCAAGATGAAATTTTCCCGGATAAGGAGCACTTTGGACGCATCTTCAGAAACAATGCTGTCATGAGCTCTATGGGAATCACACAAATTGCTGCTGTTATGGGCAGTTGTGTTGCAGGTGGTGCCTACCTCCCTATTATGTCAGATGAATCATTAATCGTTGATAAAACAGGAACAATCTTCTTAGCTGGATCCTATTTAGTGAAAGCTGCCATTGGTGAATCAATCGATAATGAAACACTTGGTGGTGCAACTACACACACCGAGATTTCAGGTGTGTGTGATTACAATGTTCCAAATGATGAAGAATGTTTGAAAACTATCCGTGGATTGGTTGATAAGATTGGACACAAGGAACTAGCTGGATTTGATCGCAAAGAGCCAATCGAACCAAAGGTTAATGCAAAAACGATGTATGGTATTTTGCCTGAAAACCGTGCAAAACCATATGATGTTACGGAATTGATTAAGTGTTTTGTCGATGATTCGGAATATACGGAGTACAAAGAGGATTACGGAAGATCAATCATTTGTGCATATGCTCGAGTTGATGGTTGGAGTGTTGGGATCGTTGCAAATCAGCGTGAAGTCGTGAAAAATGGTAAAGGTGAAATGCAATTTGGAGGTGTTATCTATTCAGATTCAGCAAACAAATCAGCGCGCTTTATCATGAATTGTAACCAAAAAAATATTCCACTGGTCTTTTTACAAGATGTCTCAGGATTCATGGTTGGCTCTAAAAGCGAACACGGTGGAATTATCAAGGATGGGGCGAAAATGGTGAGCGCTATGGCAAATTCAGTAGTTCCCAAGTTTACAATTCTAACAGGAAACTCATATGGCGCTGGTAATTACGCGATGTGTGGTAAAGCTTACGATCCTCGATTGATTGTCGCTTGGCCAACAGCAGAGCTAGCGGTAATGAGTGGAGCTGCAGCAGCGAAAGTATTGCTTCAAATTGAAGTCGCTTCGGCTAAAAAACGCGGTGAAGAAGTTACTCCTGAACGCGAAAAGGAATTGTTCGACAAGATTAAAAATCGCTACGATGAGCAAATCTCACCTTATTATGCCGCAAGTCGTTTATGGATCGATGCCATCATTGATCCAATCGAAACGCGAAAAGTAATTTCAATGGGAATTGAAATGGCAAATCATGCAAAAGCAGAAAAACCATATAACGTTGGAGTAATCCAAACATAAAATTATAATTGAATGCACTTAGATTGGCAAATAAAACATTACACGGATTTATCGTTGAACGAATTTCACGATATCATCGCGCTTCGCCTAGAAGCATTTGTAGTTGAACAGAATTGCCCATACCTCGATTTGGATGGTAAGGACAAAAAATGTTACCACGCTTTCTGTAGAGATGGGAAAGGAAACATTATTTCAACTGCGCGGATCGTTCCTCCAGGATTGATTTATAGCGAAGCAGCAATTGGCAGAGTTGTGATCCAAGAAGAATACCGAGGATCAGGATTAGGTCACGATTTAATGGAAGAATGTATAAAATTCTCAAACCTTGAGTTTGGCTATTCTCCAGTTCGAATTTCTGCTCAAAAGCATTTAGAAAATTACTACGGGAAGCATAACTTCGTCTCAACGGGTAAAGAATATTTGGAAGATGGAATTCCTCATGTTGAAATGCTCCTCACTCCCAATCAAAAATAAATTATGAAGAAAAATACACTTTTAGCCCTTTCAATTGGTGCAGTCGCACTCGTTGCATGTGATGTTGTTAAGGAAACGACGGCGGAAATTGCTACAGATACTGTTACTTCTGTAATTGGTGAAACGATTGACTTGGATTACATGGATGCTTCGGTTCGTCCGCAAGATGACTTTTTCATGTTTGCGAACGGTACATGGACTAGAAACAATCCTGTTCCTCCATCTGAATCTCGTTGGGGAAGTTTCAATGAATTGGATCAAGCGAATAAAACGAAATTGACGAAGATTTTGGAGGATGCTCAGAAAAGCAATGCTTCCAAAGGTTCAACAGATCAAATTCTTGGTGATTACTATGCTTCATTTATGAACATGGGGCAGAGAAATGCTGCTGGAATTTCTGTTATCGAGGCTGAACTTCAAGCGATCGATAATTTGAACTCTAAAAAGGGATTAATCAAAATTGTTGCTGAACACCACAAAGTAGGGATCAATACATTATTCAGCTTTGGCATTGGTCAAGATTTGAAAAATGTCGATTTCAATATTGCCTACATGGGGCAAGGTGGAATGGGATTGCCAAACAAAGGTTACTACTTTGAAGATGATAAAGCAGAGATTCGTGCTAAATATGAGCGTCACATTGCTGGAATGATGGAATTGACAGGAATGAGTGGTGCTGATGCTAGAAATTTTTCACAGTCAGTACTTGAATTCGAAAAAGCACTTGCTGAAGGTTCTATGAGCCCAGCTGAGAGAAGAATTCCGGAGAATACATACAACAAGAGAAGTAGAGATTTGATTACAGAGCGATCTGGAGAATTTGAATTGGAAGATTACTTTTCGCAAGTAGGTTCACATTCATTCGATTCTATCGTTCTCGGTCAACCGAAATTCCTAGATGCAATCGTTATGCAGGTTAAGAACACGCCGCTGCAACAATGGAAAAATTACCTAAAATGGAAAGTTGTCGATCATTACGCTGGTCACTTAAGCCAGAAGTTCGTTCAAAAGAATTTTGATTTCTTCGGAACTACGCTTTCTGGAAAGAAAGAGATGAAGCCAATGAATGAGCGTGCTATTGATGAGATCACTGGAATGAGCTTTAGTGAGATTTTAGGGAAAGCATTCGTAGAACTACACTATTCAGAATCAGCTCAGAAACGAGTAAACACAATGGTTGATAATCTATTGGTTGTTTTCCGTGAACGAATCAAGGGATTGGATTGGATGTCTGAAACAACAAAGAAAGAAGCGTTGATTAAGTTGAATTCAATTGGACGTAAGTTAGGATTCCCGTCAAAATGGGAAGATTTCAGCAGCTTGAATTTCTCTTCTACAAATTACGTGGAGAACATTCGAGAAATGGCACGTTACGATCACAAAAAGAACATGTCGAAATTATATGATCCTGTTGATAAAGACGAATGGGGAATGCCTGCACACATGGTGAATGCGTACTACCATCCTTTATTAAATGAAATTGCGTTCCCTGCAGGAATTATGCAAGCGCCTTTCTTTAGTGATACGTATGAAGATGCTGTGAACTATAGTCGTATTGGAATGGTGATTGGCCACGAATTCACACATGGATTTGACGATATGGGATCAAAATTCGCGGCAGATGGTTCATTCAGAAATTGGTGGACAGAATCTGATCGTACTTTATTTGAAGAACGTACGTCAAAATTGGGAGCTACATTCTCAGGATTCTGCCCGATTGATGGTCACTGTGTCAACCCAGATTTAACAATGGGAGAGAATATCGCCGATTTGGGTGGATTAACACTCGCCTACTACGCGTATGCACGAACAGCGGAATTCCAATCTGGAGTTATGAAAAAAGGATACACACCGGCTCAACGATTCTTTATCGGTTTCGCACAATTGTGGAAAATCAACTATACAGACGAAGAAATGAAAAGTCGTATTGCAAATGATCCACATTCACCAGGAATGTACCGTGTGAATGGTCCATTGATGAATTGCCCAGAGTTCTTTGAAGCATTTGACGTGAAAGAAGCTGACGCAATGAGAAATTCTGAGGAAAAGATTTCTAAGATCTGGTAAAAGCCGATGCGAGAGCATCAAGAACATTGAATAGAACAAACGAAAAATCCCGTCCCGATAGCTATCAGGACGGGATTTTCTTTTTATTAAAGTGTTTGGTTCGGTGAATTAACAAATACTCGTGCAATTCAAAATCACGATAAAGCACCCGACAGTCCTCCTTTTAGGTTTACTAGTTCATTTTCAAAACCAGTATCCTGTAGGATTTCAATGGCCAATTTACTCCGAACACCAGATTTGCAGTACACGAGCAACTCTTTGTCGTGAGGAATCTCCAGAATTCTTTGAGGCAGTTCATCAAGTGGAATGTGCATCCCATTGATATGAAATTCATCACGCTCTTGTTGAGTTCTAACATCAAGTAAGTTGAATTTTACAGCACGCTCTTTATATTCTTGAAAGCTTATTTCATTCGTGGTCGTTGGAATTCCACAGAGTTCATCATAATTACTTTCCAAAGAAGTAATTGAGATAGAAGTATTCTTCTCAAAAGAGAGAACTGTTTGCTTCATCGTCAGTGCGCTAAACGTCAATAGTTTGCCAGATAAAACCTCTCCTAAATTCAATACTATTTTCAATGCCTCAGCAGCCTGAATACTTCCAATGATCCCAGGTAAAACGCCAAGCACACCAATTTCAGAACAATTGGGAACTTCATTTGGCTTTGGTGGTGAAGGAAATAAACACCTGTATGATGGTCCGTTTTGATAGTTAAAGACTGAAACCTGTCCATCAAATTTAAAAATGGAGCCAAAAACAACTGGCTTATTCGCCAATACTGCTGCATCATTAATCAAATAACGKGYGGGGAAATTGTCGGTCCCATCAAYGATGATTTCATATTCCTTGAATAARTCAAGTGCATTATCCTTTGTGAGTCTGGTCKTGTACGATTTGAATGTGATGTACGGATTCARTAATTGYAATCGCTGAACAGCACTTTCKGCTTTGCTCTTYCCAATATCTTSGTGCGTAAAAAGAACTTGYCTTTGAAGATTAGATTGATCAACAATATCATCATCGATAATACCAATTGTTCCGACTCCAGCAGCAGATAAATATTGAAGAATTGGACATCCCAATCCGCCTGCTCCGATCACAAGAATTTTCGACTTTTTCAGCTTCAATTGACCCTCTACTCCAATCTCTTCAAGAATGAGATGTCTACTATATTGCTCTTTTTCTTCTGCCGATAATTGCATCTTAAATCAATTCAGTATAACTTTTGTCCCAGTCTTTCCAAACAACTTCATAGCCTTGCGACTTGATCATTTGCTTTATTTCTTCTGTACTTCTTTCATCAGAGATTTCAAATTGCTCCAAGGATTGTGGTTCCACTGCATATCCTCCAGGGTTTGTCTTTGACTCAGCACTGATGGAGGTTATTCCTAGATTGATAATGTTGTTTCTGAAGTTACTGTTTTCTCGCGTAGACATAGATAACTCAACATCTTCATCCAGAATTCGGTAAGCACAGATCAATTGTACAAGATCAGAGTCCGTCATTTCAACTTTTGGCTGAACCTCCCCTTCATGTGGTCGCAAACGCGGAAAAGAAATAGAGTACTTCGTTTTCCAATAATTCTTCTGTAAATACTTCAAATGTACAGCTGTATAAAAACTATCTACTCGCCAATCTTCCAATCCAAATAGGGCTCCTATTCCGATTTTATGAATTCCTGATTTACCCAGTCTATCTGGAGTATCTAATCGATACTCGAAATTTGATTTTTTCCCTTTTGGGTGGTGCGTTTTGTATGTCGCCTTGTGATATGTTTCTTGATAAACTAAAACAGCATACAATCCTTCTTTAATCAAACTTTCATAGTCTTCCTGATCCAATGGCTGAACCTCAATGCTAATATTGGAGAAGTGTTCACGAATTAATTTGATCGCGTTCTTTAAATAAGAAACACCAACGGTTCTATTTGCCTCGCCAGTAACGAGAAGAATGTGATCGTATCCCAATTTCTTAATGTGTTCTACTTCCTTTAGGATTTCAGCATCAGAAAGTGTTTTCCTCCTGATTTTGTTCGTCATACTGAATCCACAGTACGTACAAATATTCTGACATTCATTTGACAAGTACATAGGAATGTACATCTGAATGGTATTGCCAAATCGTTTCTTGGTGAGTGCATTACTACGTTGAGCCATTTGCTCAATGAAAGGTTTCGCAGCCGGAGAGATGAGTACTTTGAAATCGTCTAAAGTGATTTTTTCTTTGGACAATACAGTCTGTACATCTGTTGCTGAGAAGGTATAGATTTCTTTTTCTAAAGAATCCCAATCGTATAATTCAAACGTATCTTTAAAATTACTCATTCAAAAAAGAGGTTAAAGGACTACTCGCTTCTGCGTGTTGTTTTACGGGAGCCAATTTTGCGTTGTACGCCATTCTACCAGCTTGAACAGCCATCTTGAAAGCAATTCCCATTTCTACTGGGTTTTGGGAGACAGCAATCGCCGTATTAACTAAAACAGCATCCGCACCTAATTCCATTGCATAAGCAGCATGAGATGGTGCTCCAATTCCAGCATCAACAATCACGGGAACAGTACTTTGTTCTATAATTATTTCCAGAAAATCCTTTGCCACAATCCCCTTGTTACTTCCGATAGGAGCTCCAAGAGGCATGACACATTGTACACCAACGTCTTCTAATCTCTTGCATAAAACAGGATCAGCATGGATATATGGCATGACCACAAATCCTTTTTTCACCAATTCTTCAGCCGCAGCTAATGTTTCGATTGGGTCCGGAAGTAAATATCTTGGGTCAGGGTGAATTTCTAATTTAATCCAATTCGTTCCCAAGGCCTCTCTCGCCAATTCCGCCGCAAAAACAGCTTCCTTTGCTGTTCTAACTCCTGATGTATTTGGGAGTAGGTTGATGTGGCTTTCATTCAAGTGAATTAAAATATCATCCGATTCGTTATTGATCTCCACTCTTTTCAAAGCCACTGTGACCAATTCACTTTCGGAAGCAATAATTGCATCACGCATTTTTTGCGAACTACTAAACTTCCCAGTTCCCGTAAACAGTCTAGAACTAAATATTTTATCCGCTATTTTGAGTGTATCTGTCATGCTATTTATCTTGATTTGGGATCCAAAATTCTTCTTGCGTAGATGGAGCCTGTAATAGTTTATGGAAGTGACCTATGTTGTTGAAATCCTGTGTAATTTCTCCTGAAGCCGCAATGCCATAAACGCCAGTTTTCAATATTTCAGGAACATCGTTTAGTGTTATTCCACCGATGGCAATGATCGGAATATCTGTTTTTAACTCTTCCAAAATTGTCAAATAGCCTTTTTGACCAACAATTGCGCTCAAATTCTCTTTTGTCTTCGTGAAACGAAAAGGCCCCAATCCAATGTAATCGACATTCTTCGCAATTAAGTCTTCGCAATCTTGTAGTGTGTTTGCAGTTCCTCCCACAAAATAAAATTCACCTAAGAGTTTTTTTGCAATGGTTGGACAGGTATCATCCTTTCCCAAATGGACACCATCAGCTTTCACTTCTTTTGCAATTTTATAGTAATCATTGATGATCAAACGTGTTTGGAAATGAGAAGTGATTTCTCTCGCCTCTTCAGCAGCCTTCAATACTTTCTTCGGACTTAAGTTCTTTAGTCGCAATTGAACTAATTCGGCTCCGTGTGTACAGGCATTCTGGATGTTTTCCAAATGCTCTTTTGGCGTTTGGCCTTGTGATATGTAATGTAATTTTGGTAATTGCATTAGCTTAATTTTATGTGATTGCCTAGTAGGCTCGTGTTTGAACTTAAAAAATACTCTGTGTACCGTTTACTTGATACAGCAGCTTCGGCTAAAGAGCGCCCTAACATTAAATTACTCGCTAGAGCTGAAGAAAGTACGCATCCACTACCGTGTTTTGGTGAAATATTTATTCCCTTTGGCTCAATGTTTAATTGAACTATTTTTTCGTAAAACAACTGATCTAATCCAACTTGTTCTGTTCGATGTCCGCCTTTTAAATACAGGTTCGTTTTGCTGCTAATGTACTCAATAGTGTCCTCAATTGTTTTCTCTGGATACAGTTGTTTAATTTCCTCAAAATTCGGTGTAATAACGAATATGCTATCCAAAATTGAATCCAATACATTTAATTCATCTTCGCTGTGGAAATCATACCCCGCAGTCGCTTTCAATACTGGATCTAACACTACTTTTATTGTAGGATTTAGCGTTTTCAGTTTCGTTAAAACTAGGACTAAGGTTTTCCAGTTTTCAATAATTCCAATCTTCACGACTTGGATTTCGAAGCGCTCAAATAAGGTGTCAATTTGTTCGAGAATAAGCGCCGGCTTTACCCAATGCGATGCTTTGAAATCAATATCATTTTGAATTGTCACAGTTGTACATACAGACAAACCATAAAGACCGTGAGCCTCAAATGTCTTTATATCAGAAGTTAAGCCCGCTCCACTTGAAGGGTCGAAACCTGCGATTGCCAATATGTATTGCTGCTTATCCAATTAAATCTAACTGTTAATTTGAACGAAATAATCACGAATAATACTAAAATCTTGAACCGGAGAAGAACTGTTCCAAATCCCTCCTAGCACTCCTACTCCTTTGAATCCTAATCGGGTAAATTCCTTAAGGTTCGTAGTTGAAACTCCCCCCATTCCGAGGATGAATTTATTGATGCCAGTTACGTCGAACGCTCTTCCTTCGTATCCTTCTTTAGAAATTGAGTTAAAAACTGGACTTAGTAGATGGTAATCAAATTCAAACTTACAATTTGTAATGTCTTCGGGTTCATGAAAAGAGCTACTTATTGTTTTACCATACATACTCAGTCCCCTGAAGTAATTGCTTGGAACATCTAAGTAGTCTCGTCGTTTTTGTTCTTGAAAATGAATCCCTTTTAAATCGTATTGATTGATGAGCTCATGATATGTATGCAGTACAATTCTATTGTGATACTTCGAATCAATTTGATCAATATACGCTTGGTATTCCTCTTTATCTTTTGCCGGTTTTCTCAAGTGAAAGCATTCTAGACCAGCTTTAAAAAGCTGATCTAGAAGCATTAGTTCACTGTCAATATCCTTTTCAGGGGCTATAAGTACTAACATGTTTTATAGATATACTTCTGACCCTTTGTCCTTAAATTCTTGTGATTTCTCCTTCATTCCTTTTGCAATCACTTCGTTGTCGACGATATCATGTTCGGCAGCGAAATCACGTACTTCTTGAGAGATTTTCATAGAACAGAATTTTGGTCCACACATTGAACAGAAGTGTGCAACCTTAGCACCATCTGCAGGCAATGTTTCATCGTGGTATTCCAAAGCTCTTTCTGGATCTAGTCCTAAGTTGAATTGATCTTCCCATCGGAATTCAAAACGCGCCATGCTTAAGGCATTGTCTCTGTGTTGTGACCCTGGGTGCCCTTTTGCTAAATCGGCAGCGTGTGCAGCTAATTTATAGGTAACAACCCCTACTCGAACATCTTCTTTGTTCGGTAAGCCTAAATGTTCTTTTGGAGTAACGTAGCACAACATAGCACATCCGTACCATCCAATCATTGCAGCTCCAATTCCAGACGTAATATGGTCATATCCTGGAGCGATGTCAGTTGTTAGAGGTCCAAGTGTGTAAAAAGGAGCTTCATCACAAGCTTCAATTTGTCTTTCCATGTTCTCCTTGATCATGTGCATTGGAACGTGACCTGGTCCTTCAATGAAACATTGAACTTCGTGCTTACGTGCAATTTTAGTCAATTCTCCCAATGTTTCTAATTCAGCAAATTGTGCTTCATCGTTTGCATCAGCAATAGAACCCGGACGCAATCCATCTCCTAAAGAGAAGGCCACATCGTATTTTTTCAAGATCTCACAAATATCTTCAAAGTGAGTGTATAAGAAGCTTTCTTTGTGATGGGCAAGACACCATTTCGCCATGATTGAACCACCACGAGAAACAATTCCTGTTACTCTAGTTGCAGTCATCGGAACATAGCGTAGTAAAACTCCTGCGTGAATTGTAAAATAATCAACTCCTTGTTCAGCTTGCTCAATTAAGGTATCTCGGAAAATCTCCCAAGTTAAGTCTTCTGCAACACCATTTACTTTTTCTAAAGCCTGATAAATTGGCACGGTTCCAACTGGTACTGGAGAGTTCCGTACAATCCATTCGCGTGTTTCATGAATGTTTTCTCCTGTAGATAARTCCATAATGTTATCTGCACCCCAACGACACGCCCAAACAGCTTTTTCWACTTCTTCCTCAATCGAGGATGTTACMGCAGAATTACCAATATTGGCATTAATTTTCACYAAGAARTTYCTMCCYAAAATCATWGGTTCYGCYTCRGGGTGRTTRATRTTACATGGAATWACAGCTCTTCCTCTSGCCACTTCMGAACGAACAAATTCTGCCGTGATTTTATCTGGAATAGAWGCTCCAAAGTGYTCTCCCTTGTGCTGCTTTCTAATTTCTTTCATTTCATCAATTCGCTGGTTTTCACGAATAGCGATGTACTCCATTTCTGGTGTAATGATTCCTTTCTTAGCATAATGAAGTTGAGTAACATTCTCACCTTCCTTAGCACGTAATGGCTTCTTAAGCAATGCAAAACGCATATGATCTAGGCTCTTATCATTCAAACGTTCATTGCAATATTCTGAAGTGAACTCAGTTAATTGCTCCACATTTCCTCTGTCCAAAATCCATTGTTCTCGAATTCTTTCAATTCCATTGTGAACATTGATATCCTTATTTGGATCAGTATATGGTCCAGATGTATCATAGACAGTTACAGGCTCATTAGGAGTCATCTTCCCTGTCATTGAATCCTTTGTGTCGCTGAGTAAAATCTCACGCATAGCAACCTTGATTTCTGGATGAATTACACCAGATACATAGACTTTTCTCGAATTTGGAAAAGGGTTTCTTGTGATCGTTCCTTCTTTAGGTGCTGTGTCTTTGTTTTTCATGTTTTACGAATAAAAGGGTTTAATATTTTCACAATTAAGGATCATCCTCCTTGTGTGGCTTTAATAATTAAGATGTTATCGTTTTGATTAAGGAACATTGTTTCCCACTTGCTATTGGAAACAATACTATCGTTAATGGCTACGGCAATACCGTTAACCGAAGTGTTCGTCTTTTTAAGCAATTGATGAATGTTTGTCTTTTCATCAACTTCTATTTGAGACTCATTTACCATAACTGTGATCATGCACAACTAGTTTAGTATATACTATGAGCTTTAGTAGGGAAATATTCTTTGAAACGAACGATTTTGACAATCATCCGATGAAAAGGAAGGAGCTGAGCACCTTTAACTTTTCCCTTCGTCGGTACTAACCGCATCAGGTTCAAAGGGTATTTCTCAGTTCTTTAAAAAAGAACACCCCTAAAGCTTTGGCGTAAAGTTATGAAAAACGAGTTTCCTTTCTATTTAAATTGAAATTATTTATCCAAAAAAAATGAACTTCCATTTGTAGAAGTCTTAATGGAGCTTACAAATCGTATAGTGAGGGCGTAAAACGAAAAATCCCGTCCTGATAGCTATCGGGACGGGATTCTTTTATTTTAAAAATTTTAGTTCAAGTGAATCAACAAACTCGCGTTGTTTTTTCGTGTCTTTCTAACTTCTATCGACTTGCTGTAATTCAAGATCGCATTGAGTGAGACATTACTTGGAGCGATTTTCAACTCTGCGCTAGGAGCAATTTCAGGGTATTTTTTTATCATATGCATGTGTTTGTTTTGTCTTGTATAGTGAAAGAACGCATGCTTTTCTACTTTATTATATACAGGTCTAAAAAATGTAGAATGTGATTGAATGAATATCCGTACACTGCTCTCATTGTCAACATAGTTGAAATCAGCAAGCATCATTTGTGTAGTCACACGAATTGGAGTACATTGCGCCAAACCTAAGCCATGAAAACACTTCTCTGCCTAATTACATTTGGAATTTGTCAATTTTCACTTTCTCAAAATGATAGTATCTCTCCTAATTCCGAAGCATATTTCTGCGTTCAAGTGACTACTTACATTGATTTTCTCGACATATATCATCACGGGAAAGAAGAATTCCAGTTCGTAAATGATAACTTACCAGGTGACACCCTTTCAGTTTTGTACAATGGCGATACCATTGCTACTCTAGCCTTAGATGGCGACAAAGTATTTATCAAAAGAACAAGTACCCCATTTAATCCTGGTTATCTTGGTTTTGATCCAGATTTCGGGACTGACTATGAAATTCTGTATGATTATGGTTTAAATGTTGGAGATTCTGTTCCTCCAAATTCCAGTTGGTGGGGGAATAATTCTATTCAGGCCATTGATTCCGTAATCATTCAGGGAGTACAAAAGAAGCGACTGCATCTTACGAATGGTGATGTTTGGATAGAAGGCATGGGAAGTACACAACATCCCTTGCATCCGAAAATGCATGTTTTTGAGGTAGTCTATAACTTATGTATGGCTGAACTTGAGTACTTTGGAAGTTCCCCAATTGATTCTGAAACATATATCGGAAATTGCGATTGCGCCACAATAGGTTTGGATGAATTAGATCAAATCAATTCTGTAGAAATATATCCGAATCCTTCTAATCAAGATTTTGTTAAGGTTCTTTCCGAAAGTGAAATATTAGAAATTGGCGTGACGGATATGAAAGGTGAAACACAAATTGTATTCTTTGATAGCCAAAATAAATCATTAGATGTATCAGAATTGAAGAGTGGAATGTACTTCGTTATACTTCGCACAGCAGTAGGTATTCAGCGTAGAAAACTTGTTGTTATTAAGTAATGGATATTAACCTCGTTTAGTAACAACGGAAGTCACCATTTAGGCCTTGGCATGCTCGCTTTTAGCGTGTCGAACTTCCTGATTTACCTGTTTGGCGTTCGCAATTCATCGTCAAACCATATCTCTAAGGATAAGCCTGAGTAATTTTGTTCCTTTAAAGGAGCGATTATTCGTCCATTCATATCTGCGATTCCAGATTCGTAAAATTCGTCTTCAATTTCACCATCGTCACCTAAGATTCTAATTTCGTTGACTAAAAATATGATTCCTGGATACAATTCGATTTCATCATACTCAAGAGGAATTACAACTTCATTTTTAATGTTTATCACTCCTTGATGTGCACCCAATTTGACAATAAACAAGTTTTGAGGTGCACTTTGAGTTATTCCGAAGTAGGATGATGAGCCAACAGTTTGATCAATGTTGATATCGTTGTAAATGATTGGAACGACAATTTCACCCTTTGAGTTAATGATCCCTTTTTTATACGAAATGGAGCTTGATTGATAAGGAGAGATAGGGATTGAGCTAACATTCTCATCAAGAGTTCCTACTATTTTGAAACCACCCTTTAAATTCTGAGAAAAATCGTAACCATCTAGTGTTGATTCATTCACTGAAGGGGAATCACTGTTAATGTATGGAACAAAGAGGCCTGGTCCTTGCGCAATAAGCTGATCTGCGTTGTGAAAGTCACCAACCATTGTTATTGTTTTAGAAAAGGGCTTAGTTTTCTTATTGATTCTGCCATTCTTGTCAAAGTGAAAATACTCACCTTGATACGCATATCTGGGCACTCCAGTATTAAGAGAATAACTTGAACCATACAATGAAGCGATTCCTGAACTATCTGTTAATCGAACAACCCCATCATGTTTAAATGGCAATATTGTCTTTCCTGAACTATTAATAACACCCCATTTCTTGTCGTTGTTAGTAATGAGTAATTGATCAAACAAATGAATTAGAATGGGATACTTGATACTCAGTATCGTTTCATTCTTTTCATTAATCACACCATATTGGTCATCTTTAGAAACGATATACTTGTCTTTTGGAATTGACGATATGGATGCATAATTCATTGGAATCAGCATTTCGCCATTACCATCAACAACTCCATGCATGTTCTTATTAGAAACAATAAACCTGTTTCCATTAATTGTTTGAACTGATTCATACGAACAAGGAAGGATGATATTCCCATCTGTATCAATTACTCCCCAAGCATTGGCGCGTTTTACAGCTGCAAATCCGTTTTCAAATGGCTCTATTCTATCAAACGTTATTGGGACAACAATCTCTCCATTGACATTAATACAACCAAATTTAATTGCATCATCAACTTTCGCAAAGGTCACTGCTCGACCATCGTTGAATTCAAATAAACTCCCGTAATCAGTGCGATCAACAACCAGAGATGCGGCGAGATGAAAATATTGAACCAATCCACCAAATGATTTATCATCATAGTCCTGTATGACAACTATTTCCTCACCTTTAGTTGTTAAGAGTCCAAAATTTCTTCCTCTGATATATGTAAAGCGACCTTCGTTTAATGGTCCTAGAAAACCGTAAGTGAATTCGTTGATAAATTCACCTTTGGTATTGATAATCCGGGAATCGATGTAGTCAATCTTACATTTGGCAAAGCCATTGATAAATGCTTCTATTTGACCATCAAAAGGCGCAACAAGTTCTTTCCCAGACCTGTCTATTAACCCATTCTGTTTTCTAATAGTTACTTTGGCAACATCTCCTTCGAAATCGAAGATTTGATCATATTTTGGTTTGATCAGAATAGTTCCAGTACTGTCCATCAGGCCAATATATCCCGATTGGTAAATTCGAGAAACGCCCCCTTCAAAGAAGTCAATATGGTATGTTGTATCTATTGTTTCAAATAACCTAGAGTCGGCATTGTACGTCCCTTCTATTCGATTCTGACTATATCCTAGCGTGGTGACTAAGGAAATCAACACAATGCAAATGATTTTATCCATGATTCTATAGTACAACTTTGTATTAGACAGGTTCAATTTAGTTTGCAATGAATTTTCTTGAACGATCATTCATCCTGCTCTATGCGGTTTTGAAGACATCTTTTGAGTATGATCGTCAATTGTAAAGGGTTGACTAATACGAACCAATTCTTCTTCTGAGGAACCATTCTCCTCCAAGAAGAAGAATGAGTAGGAAGAACAGCCATTTAAAGTCGATGATATCTTTAAACGTAGATTCATCAGACGTGACTGTAACAATATCCGTTCGCTTGTCAATGTCATTTAACATGCGATTGACGTTTTTCAAGGTGTAGAATTTCCCATTCGAATTTTCTGCGATCTGCTGAAGCAAATTATGATCTGCACTCGTTTCTAAATTCTCTAATGAAATATCGTTGACAACAAACGAACCTGATTTCTCGTAGTTCTTTCCGTTGAAGCTTGTTTTTGCTCTCCAATCATATTTCCCAACTGGTAATTTGCCAAGCGATAAACGGTAGTCCAATTCTCCCTTTGCAAACGTGTAATCTACTTTATCTCCTTTTTCATCTGTGAGGACATACGAAATTGAAGGTTCCGTGATTCGCTCAAGTGATGAATTATAGAACTCTGCATTAATGATCACATCATCGTTCACATTGAATCGTCGAGGAAGATTGACACGCAAAGCATCCGTATTCTTCTTCACAACTAAATATTGAACACTTTTCTGAATTAGCTCATTGAATCCTTTGTTTCCTTTCGTTCGAGCATATTCCATCAGCTTCCACTTCCACAATCCTTCACCGATAAATGCTCCCTGCTTTCTGTTTCCTGATGTAAAGTAAAGTATTGGGTCTTTCTTGACAACTGATCCTATCCGCTGTGTGAGCAGCACATCACCTTGTGAAGCAATGATTTTTCCAAACGGAACTGTTACCGGTGGCCAATATTCCAATCCCGAACTTAAATCAGATGAAACTTCAAAAAGTTGGAATCCACTTTTCAAGGAGGCTTGAACTTCGTCAGATCTTCTTCCTGCTGGCATGTCCAATCCAATTCCTAGTTGTTTGATGCTAGTAGCGCTAGAATTCGTCCCAATTAAATAGAGTACTGGAATCTTCGAGTTTTTAACCTTCTGCAAGAAATTGCCACTCCCCGATCCTCCAGGTTCGTGTAAAATCAACAAGGCATAGTCTTCAAGTTTCCCCGTGAATTCGCTCGTTAGCATGGATGAAACTTCAACATTCTCATCGCGTTCAATCACATTCTTGACTGCTGCCACATCCGGATGAGGGGAATTCGCCAGTAATAAGACTTTACTTCGTGAATCAATCACTTCAACATAAAATGACCACTTATTATTCTCGTAAGAAGATTCATTGTCCAAGGATTCCACCTGAACAACATAGTTGACAAATCCAACTTCTGTTGCCTCTAACATTAAGGAAACATGCATGAAATCTAGATTCCCATCGGTATATGTAATGGCTTTTGAAGCAACTTTCTTTCCGTTTTTATAGATGGACACTGAACTGGCTGTTTTACCAACTCGTGCTGCCTGAATGTCTATTTCAACCGGGAACTTATTTCTAAAAAAAGCAATATCATTTACAGCTACGTTTCGAATTACTTGATCTCGTTTTCGAATGGTGTCCCCCATTCCAACAGTGAAAATTGGAGTCAAGGCGATTTTTTCCGCAGAATATCGTGGATCGCTTCCCTTGTTGAAGTTTCCATCAGATATAAAGCAAATCCCGCCAATGTTTTGATTATAGTACTTCGTGAAAAGCTCATCAAATCCTTTGTCTAGGTTGGAGATATGATCTGAATAATTGGGTTGGTCTGTTGAGAATGAACTACCGACTGAGAATTGAACAATGTCAAATTTATCTTTGTATCGTTCCTCTAATTTTTTAGTGAAATTGGAAATTCGTTGTTTCACTTCAGCACTATCCTTGTAATTTAGGACAGACGTAGAATTATCAATAAGTGTAATGAAAACAGGCTTTTCCGACCGATGTTCGATGGATTCAAGCAACAATCCAATTAACAGAACACCTATCACAAACAGCGCCATGCTCCGAAGTGCAATCAGTCCGCGTTTCATCCAAGAAGAAATTTCTTCTAAGCCCTTCTGTTTACGGTAATACCAGAATGCAATAAGGACACAGATTACTGCCCAAGGAATAAGCCACCAAATGGAAATGTCAGAGAAAAACTTCATGTGATCTCAAAAATAACAAACTCGTTGACACCGTGACAAAAAAAAGCACCTCGACGACTTAATATCGAACGAGGTGCCAAACTATTTAAACGCGTAGTAGTAGAAATAGTTATTTCTTTTTGTCTGTGAAGTTCTTCATTGTGTAAGATACTCCAAGACCTAGAACTGATTTAAATTGAGTTCGGGGCCCAGTGTTACCATTTGAATCTGTAATATCAATATCGTCATCGTAAAGAAGGTTCCATAGTAATGATGCAGAGAACCAGTTGTTCACTTTAAAAGAGAACAATACTTCAGCGTTCACATCAATATTCTCTGGGTTGTCGATATAGTTCGAGAACAATTCCAGTTTAGATTTCATTTCGATGTTCGTGAAAATTTCCTTGTTGTACTTCAATTTAAAGTATGCACCGAACTCACCACGAAAACGTTTTCCTGGATCAACACCAAAAGAACCGGCATCAGACAATACTTGATCATTTACAAATGTCATTTTTGATGCAAGTGGTGAAAGGAAAACTGAAAAGTTATCATTTGGAGTGAAATCGATACCCAAGGATAAATTCACCCACCCTGGAGCCATGAATGTTGAATTTCTTGGTGTTCCTAATTCGCTGAATCCATCTAGAAACTGAGTTCTGAATGACCCTAACAATGAAAGGTAATAGTGCTTCTTCAGTCTATAACCAAGGTTTGTAGCGAGCTCAAGACGGTCATCGGTTTTTTGTAACTCGTTTCCAACTTCACCATCCAAATATTGCATTCCTCCAAGTGCTGCACCTAAATCGTTGTCCCATTTGATCTTTCCTTTCTCGTATTTTGCCGAACCAGCTACGTACCCAAGTAAAGAAATATTATTACGTCCACCAGCATTCCAGTTTACAAAGGAGCTTTGCGTACCATTTGCTCCATAAATAGCTTTCAATTTCCAGTTAGAAGGAAGCGTATCTCCTTGAGCGTGTGCACCAGTAAAAGCCATCGTAGCAAAAAACGCAATAATTAGATTCTTTTTCATTTTTAATGTTTTCATTTTCAAGAGCAAATTTAATGGTCTCATTATTACTGTCCAAAATGAGAGAGCATTTTTCTACCAAATGCATGAAAATATGGGTGAATTGTAGTTTGAATAGATGCATTTCTAGTCATCAGTTGCCCCCAAACAGTCATTTTTTATTCTTACTTTCGTGGCTCAAAACAAAGATATTACGATGAGTAAAGAAGTTTATATAGTATCAGCGGTACGTACACCAATGGGAAGTTTTGGTGGCGCATTATCAACTGTTCCTGCAACAAAATTGGGGGCTACAGCAATTAAAGGTGCACTTTCTAAAGCAGGCATCTCTCCTGACGTAGTAGACGAAGTTTACATGGGGAATGTTCTTCAAGCTGGTTTAGGTCAAGCTCCAGCAAGACAAGCGGCTATTTTCGCAGGAATCAGTGACGATGTACCCTGTACAACTATAAACAAGGTATGTGCTTCTGGAATGAAAGCATTGAGTTTGGCTGCACAATCAATTATCGCTGGAGATAATGATGTAGTTGTTGCAGGTGGAATGGAGAACATGAGTTCTGTACCTCATTACTACAATGCGCGTAAAGCAACGAAACTTGGTGATGTAAAAATGATTGATGGATTGGTGAACGATGGTTTAACTGACGTTTACAATGAAGTTCACATGGGAGTTTGTGCTGATAAATGTGCTACAGAATACAATATCACACGAGAAGATCAAGATAACTTCGCGATTGAATCATATAATCGTTCATCTGCTGCATGGGATGCTGGGAAATTCAACGACGAGATTGTTCCTGTAGAAGTTCCTCAACGACGTGGCGATGCAATCATTGTTGATAAGGATGAAGAATACACAAATGTAAGAATGGATAAAATCCCACAATTACGAGCTGTATTTTCAAAAGATGGAACTGTTACTGCTGCAAATGCTTCTACTTTGAATGACGGTGCTTCTGCATTGGTTTTGATGAGTAAAGAGAAAGCAGATGAGCTAGGAGTAACACCTATCGCGAAGATTGTAGGATACGGAGATGCTGCACATGAGCCAGAATGGTTTACTACTGCTCCATCGAAAGCAATTCCTGTTGCTTTGAAAAAAGCTGGTTTATCAACTTCAGATATTGATTTCTGGGAATTGAACGAAGCATTTTCAGTTGTTGGAATTGTGAATACACAGAAATTGGGATTAGATCCTGCAAAAGTTGACGTGAATGGTGGTGCTGTTGCACTTGGACATCCTCTTGGAAGTTCAGGATCGCGTATTATCGTAACATTGATCAACGTATTGAAACAAAACGGAGGGAAATACGGTGGTGCTGGAATTTGTAATGGTGGCGGTGGCGCTTCTGCGATGATCATCGAGAACGTATAGTCAGAACAAAGTAATTCAATTGCAAAAGCCTCATTTCGATAACTATCGGAATGAGGCTTTTTATTTGTTTTCAAGTATTTTTCAGCTTAAAATTTGTAAATTTAGATTAATCATTGAAACCAGCGCCGTATGATTGACAACATCCGATTTCAGAAAAATGAAGAATTCATCGAAGTAAAAGATGGGAAGTATTTGATGAATATTGACACGTCTACAACTAAGTATGAGGATACTATCCTAATCGACCTTCCCTCGCTCGAAATACACACACACGTAAATAAAAAGAACAAAATTGATCAGGAAATTCATGATTCCATTGTTGCATTTATTCATCGTGAAATCAATATTAAGGGAGAAAAGTCATTTATTGATCACATGGAATCGCTAGGTTTTGAAAAAAAATCTATTGATTCAGCTATCGAACCTACGGTCTTTGCAAAAAGGGCTTCTACCTTGAGAGAATATTCATCAGCAAGAAGATCCACCATATAATACTCGGAAGGGTTTGAACTTACGTCAGTACGTAAATCTCCTGAAAATTAGAATTAAGCGATTAGGCGATCTTCACTGCTTCAAGCAAGGAATTATATACATCTTCGTATTGCTGCACAACTGAATCTAAATCGAACTGGCGTGCACGTACCTGAGCGTTCTTTCTAAATTGCTCGAGTGTTTTGTCATCCTTGAAGATTTCAAGCGCGTTTTTGGCCATATCGTCTGTATCACCAACATTGGATAAGAAACCTGTTACACCGTGAACATTCACCTCTGGAATACCTCCAGTATTTGATGATATTACAGGAACTCCGACTGCCATCGCTTCAAGTGCCGCTAAACCAAAGCTCTCCGTTTCCGAAGGAAGAATGAATATATCTGAAATTTGGAGTACTTGCTGAGTATCTGTTACTTTTCCTAGAAACTTCACGCGCTCACATAAATCCAATTCTCGGCATAGCTCTTCCAATTTATAACGTTCAGGACCATCTCCAACAAGTAGAAGTCGTGACGGCTTTACTGCATTTACTTTTTGGAAGACAAGAAGTACATCTTCTACGCGTTTCACTTTTCTGAAGTTCGATACGTGACACAATAGGAATTCATCTTCCGACGCGTAGCACTCTCTCAAAGATCTATCTAGATTTTGAAAATCGTCTGGAACTGTGATGAAGTTTGGAATCACTTCAATTGGCCTCGTTGTTGAAAAGTGTTTGTATGTATCTTCCTTCAAACTTTTAGAGACTGCTGTTACAGCATCAGATTCGTTGAGACAGAAAGTAATTACGGGTTCAAAAGATGGATCTCGTCCAACAAGAGTGATATCTGTTCCGTGTAAAGTCGTTACAAATGGAATATCAATACCTTGAGATTTCAGGATCATTTTCGCCATGAAAGCTGCAGATGCATGAGGTATCGCATAGTGCACATGTAAAATATCTAGGCCTTCATGTTTTACAACATCGACCATTTTACTCGCAAGTACAGTTTCGTATGGTTGATATTCAAAAAGTGGATAATCGGAAACTGAAACTTCGTGGTACGATACATTTTCACGGAAAGTCCCCAATCGAACAGGTTGAGAATAGGTGATAAAATGAACGTTGTGTCCTCTTTTTGCCAATGATTTCCCCAATTCCGTCGCTACTACTCCACTCCCTCCAAATGTCGGGTACAATACTATTCCTATCTTCATGTGCTACAAAAGTACAGTTTTATCTCTCTTGTATACGTCGATAAATTGCTAAATCGACAATCTTAACTGTTAAGAAAGCAAAAGGCAATGCCGCTAGGATGTCAATGGAATAATGAACACGTTGGATCATTAATAAAAATCCGAGAATAACTCCAAGGATTACAAACACCCATTTCCATTTGTGGGTTAGAAAGAAGATCAAGCAAATGAGTGCTGTATGTCCGCTAAAGAATAAATCAGAATCAAGGATTCCCTCGTAAATGAAATAATTAAGAAATGGGTCTTCCAAATAAACGATTGTAACAGGCTCTTTTAATGGAAGAATAGTAAGAGTTAATGCTCTAAACATCAGCAAYAATCCATAAGAAAAAGCCAACTTACTAACAAAGTACTTTTCTTTTCTGTTTAGGATCGCATAGGTAATTATCGACCCATAWGTGATTGAAAATATCAGAATTGAAACGTCCTCGATCGGTAAAATCAAGAATGCGGGATCATCAAAATACCAAAGTAATTTATCTACGCGTGCCTCGTGAACGGGGAGAAACATTGAAAACAGCACCGCACAGACGAGAATGAACAATATGGATACAACAAGCAGTTTTTTTTGCGACATTATTATTTAGCTTGTTGAACTGCCTCGTAAATCACACGTTGAATCTCAGTTCGCGTATTCATTTTTACAAGCTTCCAGTTTTCAGCATCTGGATATACGCGGTTTGAGAGAAAGACAAAATTCACGTCATTTACGGGATCAACCCAAGCCAAGGTTCCAGTGAATCCTGAATGACCAAAACTCGACATGGATGCACCTTTGTAACACGTACCTCCGCTCCCATCTCTTTTTGGTTTATCGAACCCAGCGCCTCGTCGATTTCTCGAAAATTGCCGCTTTGTGTATTCACTCAATACGCTCGGTTGAATGTATTCTGTCCCTCCGTACGATCCTTTATTCAAGAACATTTGCATCAGAGCGGCCATATCTCCAGCATTCGAAAACAAACCAGCATGACCTCCAACTCCACCAATCATTGCTGCTCCCGGATCATGAACGTGGCCATGAACCAATTGCTTTCTGAAGTAATGATCGTCTTCTGTAGGTGTAATTTTCGATAATGGGAAATAATTCAAGGGTTTGTAGCGCATGTATCGCAGTCCCATTGGTTCGTACAGGTGCTTGAGCGTGAAGTCTTCCATTTTCTCGCCTGATTGCTTCTCTATGATCTTCTTTACGAAGTAATAACCCAAGTCTGAGTATTTGTATCGGATAGATTTTAACGGCGTTTCGATAATCCGACTGTACATTGTGTCTGTGTAAGCCTTTTTCACCCAAAGATTCGTCGCTACAGGAACATCCACTTCTGGTGATTTCATTGGAGCATACCACTCGGCACTTGGTCGACCACCATCCAAGGTTTTCTTGTAAAATGGAATCCAAGCCACTAATCCAGCTTGATGCGCCATCATGTTTTTCAAGAGAATATTTGAATACCCCGTATTTGCTGTCAATTCAGGTAGATATTTCCCCAACCTAGAGCTCAAGTCAAACTTACCTTCAGAATCCAAGATCATCAATGATGAAGTAGACGCTGCAATTTTCGTTACTGAAGCAATGTCGTACAAATCTGTATTCTTAACGGCACGTTTTTTATCGTAGGTATGGTAGCCGTAAGATTTTCTCCAAATCACTTTTCCTTTTATGGCAACGACTACTTGGCAACCTGGAAATGCACCTGCATCGATTCCTTTTTGAACGATTCGGTCGATTTCCATCAATTTCACACGACTGATTCCTAACTCTTCTGGCTGTGAATCTTTTAAGCGACCTGACCAATCCACAACAATTCCATGGTTTCTAGGATATGCCTGATTCATGGTAATTGGCAATTTACCTTGAGAAGCAAATGTCCCCATTAAGAATTGCCCCATTCTGTTTTGTGCCAATGAATGATTTTCATAACCGAGAACAACGGCATCAAATTTCGAAAGATTCGCTGATTTCAATCCAAGTGGATTTCCAAAGAATGCCAATATATTTTTCTTCTCGGGTAAATCTGAAATCCATTTCTTCCAGTCTTTTGGTAAGCCATAATCATTTCTCGATCGAACCGTATTGCTGTGAAATGACGTAATGATGATATCATAACTAACTAAGGTGTCCTTTAATCGATTCTGAGCTTCTTCAATTGTATAGAAATGGAAATGGTCGATTGGAGCTACCAAATTCATTGACTCTCTCAAATCTCGTGTCTTCGACCCAATACTTACATGAGCGATCCTTTGGTCAAAACGCTTGATTGGGAGCACTTCGTTGTCGTTCTTTAAAACAGTGATGGCTTTCTCGTAAACTTGTTTCTTCGCCAATTCAATCTCAAATTCATCGTAACTCGTTACATCTACTGGATTGATAATTGATTTATATTTCGCGTTTAGTACTTTTTTGCACCGTGCATCGATTTCTGCCAATTCAATTTCTCCTGATTCAACTTTCAATTTTATTGCTTGAATTGCTTCTTCAACACTTTCTGGAAACAATAAAATATCACATCCAGCTTGAAATGCTTTGACAACAACTTCCGTTTTCCCATATCGATCAGAAACAGCCTTCATGTTCAATGCATCACTGATTACTAACCCTTTAAACCCAAGTTGACCTTGCAAATAGTCCTTGATAATGATTGGACTCAAGCTACTTGGCGTTCCCGTTGAATCTAAGGCAGGCACATTTAAATGTGCGATCATCACACTTGCTGTTCCAGCACGAATTCCTGCTCGAAATGGAGGGAAATCGATTGCATCAATATGCGTAAATGAATTATTAACAGTAGGAAGATCGTAATGGGAATCAGTTCCAGTGTCGCCATGTCCGGGGAAATGCTTGATACTTGTCAAAACACCTTGTCCCTCCATGCCTAGCACTGCCGCCTTGACATGTGAAGCGACAGACAAAGGATTCTCACCATACGAGCGAAAACCAATGACAGGATTGTCTGGATTACTGTTTACATCCGCTACGGGAGCAAAATTCATATGAACTCCAATTTCTCGGCATTCTTGAGCAATCATTTCAGAAATAGTTCGGGTCAACTTTGGATCATTCGCAGCACCAAGTGTGTAGTTGTATGGGAATCGATCTTCACCAAATAGTCGCATTTGAACGCCCCATTCAGCATCCATCCCAATTAGCAAAGGAACTTTAGCCTCGGATTGAAAACGATTGATAATCGACTTCATATTGATGCGTTGCCCCTGGAAAAAGATCATTCCACCAATATGTTGATCTTTCACGAGTGAGTCTAAGTATTGAAAATGCTCTTCCCCTCTATTGGAATAAGCTGCCACCATGAAAAATTGACCGATTTTCTGATCCAAGGTCATTTTCTCTAATTCCGCATTTACCCAAGTCGTTTTGGTTGGTATTTTTATTTCAATTTCAGCAGAGCGAAAAGCCAGAGAAAGAGAAAAAAGTCCCGATATCGCTATCGCAAGGAGAGCAAAGGGACGGAAAGAGAGATTTTTTTTCATACACTCAAAAATACGGCTTGTATTACTGGGTTTCATGTTGTTAGTTTTAACTTATCCACACTAAGTAATCAAAAACTTTTCCAAACTTAATCGGAGTTCAATTCTAACTTCTTTTCAGAGGGACAATAAGTTCTTTTTTAGAAAGTTTAACAAAGTAATATTGGGCCATTTCAAGGCAAATTGACGACAAAATGGAATTTCATGGCTGAATTTTGAATTGTAATATATATGCCTTATATTTTCTACTGATACTCCTTGCGTTGCTTTCATTCATAATAGCTCGCTATTTCTCATAAAAGCACCTTGGCCTTAAAAGAAAAATGAAATCTGAACTAAAATTCAGATTCAAACTCAGGTTTAAACTGACGCATTGTCAGAGCAATACATTAAGGTATGTTTTTTGATGTGTCGTTAGTAGTCCAACGAAGGAATAATTGTTAATTTTGAAATACGGTTATGAAGTTTCGATTTTTAAATAACACGCTTGAAAACAAGCGATTTGGTTACAGTCCAAGATATTACGACGATCGTAAGGAAGCCCTCGCGCAGAAAAGAGAGTATTACGAAAAAGTGAAATCGGGTGAATTGTCTGATGATGAGCGGCGTTCAAAGTTTCGTGACACCCTAAAAGGTGAACTCACACGTGGAGAATACCGACAAGGACAAAATCGATCTGCGAATATTCGTGTCCTCCTATTAATTGTTGTTTTAACTGCACTCGGCTATTTCATTTTTAATGGTCTCGATGATGTGGATGCCATCGTAAACAATCTCTGGTAGTCAACTATGAGTCTTATTCAATTATTACCCGATCACATTGCGAATCAAATTGCTGCTGGAGAAGTTATTCAGCGCCCTGCCTCTGTTGTCAAAGAATTAATGGAAAATGCCATTGATGCTGGAGCGACAAAAATTGATGTAAACATCAAGGAATCTGGAAAAGCATTGATTCAAGTGGTAGACAATGGGTCCGGAATGAATTCCGAAGATGCATTACTTTGTTTTGAGCGTCATGCAACGAGTAAAGTTCGCACAGCAGATGATTTGTTCTCTCTGGTTACCAAAGGGTTTCGCGGTGAAGCACTTGCCTCCATTGCAGCAATTTCGCATGTAGAGATGCGCACGAGGCTGGAGGCGGAATCAACAGGAATTCAAATCAATATTGAAGGAAGTAAAGTTGTCAGTAATGTTGAAGAAGCTTGTCCTCAAGGAACTTCTTTTGAGATCAAGAACTTATTTTACAATGTCCCAGCTCGAAGAAACTTCTTAAAGTCAAATCAAGTTGAGTATCGGCATATACAAGATGAATTTGAACGCGTAGCACTTGCTCATTCTGAAGTTCATTTCACCTTACATCACAATGATTCAGAAATTTACAACTTAACACCCGGCATACTCAGAAAACGTGTTGTGGATGTTTTGGGCAGAAAAACAAATGATAGATTGGTTCCGATTGAAGAATCATCGGAGATAGTTGATCTTAAAGGGTTTGTATTGAAGCCTGAATTTGCCAAAAAGACACGTGGAGAACAATTTCTCTTTGTAAATAATCGTTTTTTCAAGAGTCAATACTTTAATCACGCGATAAACAAGGCATTTCAAGGACTGTTACAAGAACGCACCTTTGCGAGTTATTTCGTATTCTTAAATGTAGACTCGCAAAAGATAGATGTCAATGTTCATCCAACAAAGACGGAAATCAAATTTGAAGAAGAAAAATTCATCTATTCAATCTTACTGAGCAGCATTCGATTGGCACTTGGGAAATACAACATTGCTCCTACTTTGGACTTTGATCGCGAGACCAGCTTTGACTTACCAGCCGGAATGCGATCTCAACCATACAACGAGCCCGTAATTAAGGTGAATCATAATTTCAATCCATTCACACCAACGCAAAGTGCACCTTCTGCAGGGTCGAGAGGAAAGAAATCAGAAAACTTCTCTGAAGCAATTACCAAACATGGTTTTGGAACCGAGGACGCGAAAACAGCCGATTGGGAGAACTTCTATTCTGTTGAAGATTCTCCAAAAGAAGAAGAACAAGCACCTCTAATTGAAGAAGAGACATCTCACGGAATTTCGCAATTTTTAATAAAAGGGAATTACATTTTCACACCGAGCAAGTCAGGATTCATGGTGATTCACGCTCGTCGCGCCTATGAACAGATACTTTATTCAGCCTTAATTAAATCATTCATTACAAACCCAATAGAATCTCAAGCCTTGCTGTTTCCAATTGAAAAGGAATTGTCAAAAAATGAGATTACTGCTTGGGAAAGTAATGCGAAGATGTTGAAGCAACTTGGTTTTATCGGAGAAATAAAAGAGGATGAATTGCACTTAACAGCAGTTCCGAGTGTTTTACAGGACGAAACCATACAAAAGGCCTTGGATCGTATTATTGAAACTATCGCACATCGGGAAATTGAAAAAGGTGAAATTGCACATGAACTTGTCCACTCTATTGCTCGATCTGCAGCGATGAAGAAGATGAACTTGAACTCTATAGAAGCGGTAAACGACATCATTGAACGCTTGTTCCAATGCGAGAATCACACATATACACCAGGAAATAAACAGATTATTGACACGCTTTCTTTGGAGAGCATAGATGAAAAATTTAGATAAATGTTAAACAACATTCCACCAGTAACAAAGAATTTATTGATCATTAACGTGATGCTATTCATTGTTTCAATGTTTATGTTAAGTAATGGGATAGATCTTTTCGAACTGCTAAGCGGTCGATACTTGAATTCAATTTACTTTGAGCCGTACCAAGTCGTTACACATATGTTTATGCACAGTAAAGCGGGACTGGGACATATTTTCTTTAACATGTTCGCCTTGGTTATTTTTGGCGCTCACTTGGAACGTATTTGGGGTGCGAAGCGCTTTTTTATTTTCTATTTCTCTTGCGGTCTAGGCGCCTTCTTACTCTACAACGGAATTGGAGTCTTTCAGCTGTACCAGCTAAAAAATGAAATTCTTTCGAGCAATTTATTGCAATTACATGGGTTCAATAATTTTGCTGAGTTTCATGCTCGAATCATGGAGAACACAGATTTAGGCCTTGCCTATACTCCTGAGTTTTTGGGCAGCACATTGAGTTCTTACCAAGAATTGAATTCGTCAAGCATTGTAGGTGCTTCAGGAGCGATATTTGGATTGCTGGCAGGTTTTGTGATATTATTCCCAAACACTGAAATGAATCTTCTCTTTATTCCAATTCCAATAAAGGCAAAATACCTAATTGGAGGATACATCGCATACGAGGTTTACAACAGTATTTATACTTCAGGGGATCACATTGCCCACATAGCTCACGTTGGTGGCGCAATTGTCGGAGCAGCATTTGTCCTATTCTGGAGAAAACGAGATGGAACTAATTTTTATTAAAACTAAATGCAACAACAAAGATCAATTTTAGATGAACTGAAACACCAGTACAAAACTGGAGGAATGTTTATGAAACTCATCTTTATCAACGTCATCGTGTTTTTGGTGATCAACATTATAGGTGTCGTAGGCAGATTGTCAGGCGGAGGCACTCAACTTCTACTCGACGATATTGTTTACAATCTTTTTACGATTCAAACTGGCCTAAAGGCATTTATCACGCATCCGTGGGGATTAATTACGAGTATATTTTCACATCAGGGATTCTTTCACCTCCTGTTTAATATGGTCATGCTGTATTCGTTTGGTCGTTTATTTTTGCAGTTCTTCTCACAGAAGAGATTGTTCTACACCTTTCTTGTAGGTGGAATATTTGGAGGACTTTTTGAAATAGGATCACATATTTTCCCTACTATCTCAACAACTTCGGCAATTGGCGCTTCAGGTGCTGTTATGGCAATCATTATCGCCGTTGCAGTTCACAAGCCCCAGCTCGAATTGAACCTGTTTGGAACGTTCAAGGTGAAATTGATGATTATTGCGGGAGTTTTATTTTTCGTAAATTTCCTAAGTTTAGGTTCCGAAGATGGAACGGCGCATTTTGCTCACATTGGTGGAGCGGTTCTCGGATACCTTTCTGTACAGCAATTAAAAAGTTCAACGAACATAATTAACATGGCACAACGTTTTGGAGATTGGTTCCTCAGTTTGTTTCGAAATAGGCCAAAACTTACTGTAAACAAAGGAGATGCACGGCGCATGTCTGATGAAGACTATAATCAAGATAAAAAACTTCGACAAGAACATGTAGACAAGATTTTGGATAAAATTTCAAAGTCGGGTTACGAATCTCTTACAAAGAAGGAAAAAGATTTTCTGTTCAAGCAGAGCAAATAACACTATGAAACTCCTGAAGCGCATTTTTCGACTAAAGACGATCTTAATTGTTAGTTCGATTTTGTCAATTTGTGCACTCACACTCTCATACCTCAGTGTTTTTGTTCACCCGGAAACAATGCGGTTCCTGCCCTTGTTTGGTCTTGGATACTTGATTATCGTTGCAATTCATATTCTTCTTTTAATCACCTGGGTTTTCGTTAAGTCGCGAATATGGCTTTGGGTAATGCTTGGCGCACTGCTGTTAGGAGGAAACCTTCATTTTAGATCAATTTCAATTGGTTGGGATGACGAAAACACACTGAAATCACAGGAATACAAAGTCTTGAGCTACAATGTACGTCTGTTCGATGTTTACAATCCTAGCTCTAAAAATGCGCTTGAGAACAAAGAGGCAATTTTTAATTTCCTCAAATCGAGCAATGCAGATATCTATTGCTTTCAAGAGTTTTATCACCAAGATGGATCGGACGAGTACAACACAAAGGAAACGCTAACTGATCGCCTAAAGACACCGTATCACCATGCTCGTCTATCAGTGAGTGACTATCGTAAACAATCCTTTGGAGTGGCTATTTTCTCTAAACATAAGATTGTGAGTCAAGGCGAAGTGAGTTTTGATGAAGTAGAAAAAACATTTAACTATTGCATTTACGTTGACGTCGTCGCGAAGAAGGATACTGTGAGAATTTACAATGTTCATTTACAGTCGATTCATTTTCAAAAGGACGATTATGCATTGTTTAATGAAGAGAATCCACAGGCGTCGAATGAAAACTCTCAGGCATTCAAATTATTAAAAAAGGTCTTAGTTGCCTATCCAATTCGTGCCGAGCAAGCTAGAAAGCTGACTGAGCATATGAAAAGCTCGCCTTTTCCAATTATCGTATGTGGTGATTTCAATGATGCTCCAATGTCTTACACCTACAATCGCTTCCATCGATTTTTGGATGATGCATTCCTGAATACCTCCTTTGGTATCGGAAGAACGTACGCAGGAAAAGTACCAGCTGGCAGAATTGATTACATTTTTCATGATCAATCCATGGGTTCTAGTAATTTTGTGATTCAAGAGGGAAAATTGAGCGATCACTACGCCATCAGTTGTTCCATATTCAAAAAGGAATAAATGTTATTAGAAATAAACGAACAGAATATAGATTTACGATCAATTGATATCGTTGTCCGCGCTTTACAAAAAGGTGGCTTGATCATCTTTCCGACGGACACTGTTTACGCAATGGGTTGTGATCTCAAGAACAAGAAGGCCCTCAAACAATTGGCGGTACTGAAGGGGATTAAACTGAACAAGGCTCGCTTTTCGATCATTTGTACGGACATGAGTAATCTTTCTGATTATGTAAAGCAATTGGATCGTCCGACCTACAAATTGCTGAATAGATCTTTACCTGGGCCGTTCACTTTCATTCTACATGCCAACAACGAGATCCCCAAACTGTTTGATACAAACAGAAAGCAAATTGGTATTCGAATTCCAAACAATGACATCCTCAAGGAGATTGTTGAACGATTAGGAAATCCGCTCGCAACGACTTCTCTACATGATGTTGAAGATGAAATCAAGGATTACTTTATTGATCCTTATGAGATTTATCAGCGCTACGACTCAAAAGTAGAATTGATCATTGACGGAGGATTTGGAAACCTAGAAGCTTCAACAATAGTTGATTGTACGGGGGATTATCCCGAAATTGTTCGACAAGGAATTGCAGAAATTGATTTGTAAGTTAAGTTAGTTATTAGGCTTGAACGAAATCGGTGAATGCAGTATCTTAATTTGTTGTGTATAATTAAGCCCATGATAAAACCAATAATTCTCTTTATAGCAATACTTGCAACTGCTGGAGTTTTTATATTCCTGTTGTCTAAATCGGCCAGGGCCAGCTCACAGATAAACTCAATTCAATCTCCTGAAGAAAAAATTAAAGTGCCAGTTAATCATAACGATTACGAAAGGTTCATTCTAGTAAAAGGAGGTTCAATCCATGATATTAAAAAGTTATTAATTGAATTTGGTGAACTGAACATTTCTAATGAGCACGAGGTCAAAAAAGTAAACATCTCAAAATTGGGTGATTTATTCTTAATTAAGGTTGACGACGGGATGAGTTTCTACGAATACCATAATGCAAGCCATTGGCTCGTAGGATTTGGCTACGAAAGTTTTAACGGAATGATAAATGACGTTTTTACTCTTGCTTTTCATCAACAAAACAACGACAAAACTTACTACTCATATATTGATACCGATCAAACATTAGACGACACTCAAATTGGTGCATTTGAAAACGGAAAACCGCTCAGCATATATCTTCCAGGTGCCTATGAAGAAAATGGGAACATTGTTCTCGATCCTTCTGTATTACCTAAGTTCAACCTACCAGCTGAGCTTCTTGAACATCTAAATTTGGAACTAACTGATCTAACAGACTCTATAGGAGAAAACTTTGAATTCAAACTATTTTATTAATGTGGCTAACTTAGGTAGGCTGAATCAATTCTTGGTTGAATGACTATATTTAATTCCAAAACTTAATCACAGGTAAATGACGCCCGTCATTTTAACGTTAACAGCAAAAAAACACAACAGAAAAAATGCAGGAGAGTATCTTAAATAGAAAAACCACAATTGGTCTCGTAGTTATTATGTTGATCTATGTAATATTCAGATTTGCTTCTCCTCTACTTGCACCGCTATATGTCCATTACATGAACCCAAGAATGTATGGGGAAGTAATTGAAACCAGGGCTTGGTTAGATTTACTTCATTTAATATTTACAAAAGGGTTTGGAATTGCCGTTGGCATCTTTTTAATATTCGAAGCTAAAAGAGCAAATTACAATAGAACTTTATGGTTTTGTTTGGGAGCCATTTTTGGTCTAGTGGCGTTGATTCTGTTCTACATCTTCAGGATTTATGACAATACAAAACCAAAAGATGACGATAAGTCTGCTAACAAAGACTGAAAAACATGCGGGCTTATATTTCGCAAAACTAGCTTACTCGAAAATCACTATCTTTATTCCAACTAACAATCATAGTTAAAAAGTGCACGTCAGTTTAGCTTTGAATGTTATATGTAATTAAACAATTACAGTTTAAATGAACACAAGTCACTATATCCAAAAAGAGTACAAATGGAAGATTATGAAAATAGTGTTCTTCTTGTCAATTATATTAATCAGCATATCTTCATGTAAGCAGTACGCTAAATTTGAAACAACAATTCACAAAGAGAATGCTACAAAAGATGGGATTTATTTGGATGATTATGTTGTCAATATTGACTACGATAGAATTTTGAAACTGGACGGTAAAAAAGTTGTAGTCAGAGGTAGGTATACAATTGTTAAAGGACTTGACCCTAACGATACGATAATAAGACAAGGACGCGCTGCTGATACTAAGCATATATTACACCCGAGAATTAGAATAATGAGATCAAAATGATCTACCTAAAACCGTACCTACGCACTATACGGTTTCATGCTTCGTGTAAGTACTTTTCGGTGAATAGTGCTATTCTTACCTTCGAGAATACAACCTTAGTAGAACTCCGAACGGTGCGTAGCTTTATTTGTTATCGGTAATGGAAAAGACATTCAAAATACTTGTGGCACTCGTGCTGATTTGTTCCTGCTCTGAGGATGAGGAGCAAACTATTTCAACAGATTGGCATACAGAGCTTATCGGTGTAGGTTATATTGGCGAGAATCCAGATTCACTTAATTGGCCATTCAGTTATTATCCTTGTGAAAACAATCAACCTGAATTATTAAATCATCAATATGAACTTCAGCCGGTAATTATTGGTGATACAATCATCTTCCCCAATATTCTTTTGTACAATATGTTCAGAGACATGGAAATAGACAATCGAATTTCAAAAGATTCATCTAAATTTCTAATAAGCACTCAAAAGAAGCTTTACAAATTTTCTAAAATCGGCGGACACAACTTTATCCCAAAAACCTTCTACTACCAAAAATACCCGAATGATTATCCCAAATCATTCATGTATCAGTCAGTTGATGGATTCGATCATTGGGACAATTATCAAATTGAAATTAGTGGAAAAGATTCAATCAGAGTTTGGCTTAAAGGAAGTCCCGACAATCCATATCTATTTGAGCAGGATAGTATAAGTGACATAGACATTCTCTTTATAGGTTCCTATTTGAATTTAATTTGTGATAATAGATATGACACAATTACCTTTGGAGGAGCAATTTTCTGTGGCACTACCATGGACGAAGTTTTAGTTTTTAACGATTCAATATTTGACTACAACACTTACTTTCGTCGTGTTCCTGATGGAGGAATTTTACTTAACTATTTCCGTTCTAAAATCGATAAAGATGTACATAGTCTCAAAGAGTTTGATTTTGACATGAAAAGTAAATTTGAAATTAGAAAGTTTAAAGAATTACCTGTCGCAGTTGAGAACTGGAAAATTCTTGAACCCCTACCATCTCTGGTTCAAGAAGAAGAATACCGATAGCACGCGTTATACACTACATAACACTCAAAAAACAACAATGAAAGCAATACTAACATTCTTATTTTTAGCAGTCTCAATGTCTTCCTTTGGGCAATCTTTGGATACCTTAAAAATGAAAACCGAATTAAATGGCGAATGGGATTTACAGTATTACCTAGATTCGAAAGGAAAAAAGAATTATCTATCCTTATCCTCTGGATACGACGAAGTTGATTCCCTGAAAATAATTCAACGCATGGCTTTTGACGACTATCAGCTTAAACTAACTGAATGGGTTCAATAAAAACCACATGATATACTTGAATTAAATGGTGCGTGGTCTTTTGGGGATTTGCCCGATGTAATTTCTATCGTTCTAAAAAGTCCTCACTTCTTTCTCGACGGTTTATATGTAGTTAAAAGCATCTCAGACAAGCAATTGATTCTTACTCAATTTCAATCGGCACGTGAAGGAGATATTGAATTGTTCTTTGACAAAAAATAGCGGATGGCAACAATGAGAATAGCATAATCAATATAATCTACGGTACGAAGAAATCTGTAAACAAATTCCAATAATCAAGAAGTAAGTCAAAGTGTCAGCAGAAATTACCTGTAAGCTAAATGAATACATTAAGTAATATTGGTAAAACTGGTGACCATTACACAACTCGAAAAAATCGAGAATTCAACCATTTGTTGATTTACACAAAAGGGTAACTTGCTATTTATCTCTGTGTTAACATTTTTAGGGATAATCGAACACAAGAGTATATAGCTAAATCGTTTTATGTCATTAAAATGAATTATCTTTGTATTCAATAAAATATTAAGAAGGTGTCAGTATTAGTTTTAGTTATCGTATCCGTTTCAGTTTTAACGTTCGGCTATTTGTTGAACATGTTTTATATCTCTGTATTTTATCATAGAGGTTTTGCCCACAATGCGCTTGATGTCAAGCCAAAGGTCAAGAAATTCATCTGTAAAACAGGTGTCTGGGTTACCGGAATTGATCCTAAAACATGGATCGCTATGCACCGCAAGCATCACGAACATTCTGATACAGAAAAGGATCCTCATAGCCCAGTAAATTGCAAAAAACCATTCGACATGTTTACGGTTCAGTTTAAATCGTACTCCAGAATGATGGTAAGGCTAATTAAAAAAGATCGAATTGCCTCTTCAACTGTTGAAGACCTTGGAATTGATGTGCACCCAATAATGGCTAAAGGTCTTTGGTATTTGCCATATTTAATCCAAATAGTTATAAGTGTCATTATTGGTGTATTCAGCCACCCAATTATTGGTATTTCATATTGGGCTGGTATTATGAGTCATCCAATCCAAGGTTGGTTGGTAAATTATTACGGTCATCATTCAGGTTATCGAACATTCAACCTGAAAGACGATTCTAGAAATAATATTCTTGTTGGTGTATTAACAATGGGTGAAGGCCTTCAAAACAACCATCACAAATATCCGCATTCTGCCAAATTCAGCATTTTACGAAAAGAAATTGACCTGGGATATTATATGTGTACAGCGGCACGCGCGATTGGCTTAATAAGTAAAGTGCACGTGGTTGACGCTACCGCAGATATCCTAAAAGAAAAACAAAACAGCTTGAAATCTGATCAGGGAGCAAAAGACTGAGATTTTTTTGGAGGGGGGAATTGAATTATTTCCCATGTAAAGAGTACTTCTTTATTGAGTACCCCTGACTTAAAAACAGTATCAAGCGTAAACGTTTCGTATCTAAAATTAGATTAAGTACAGAAACGACATACAACAAGAGCTAAAAATAATGGCTACCTTCAGGTAACACTATTTTTCAGCCAAACGTTATGTGCAATTGAAGATCAGAGTAATCATAATACTGCTTGTTGGAATATGCTTGATGTACTTGAGCCCATTATTCTATGCAATTGAATTTAATGTATCTATACTGCTGGTTTTAACTGGACTCATTACAGTTCTTACTGGAGTCGCTCTTACTATTACTTCCAAAGCCAGAATAACAACCAAATTGACATGGCTCCTAGTAACGATTTGCTTAGTTGTACTCAGTTTTGTTGCTACTCCTCCACTTCGAAATGCCTCCATGCACTGGTACTTAGCTGATCATTTCATTGAGCTAAATCAAATTATTGATATTTACAGTAAATGTGAAACACTGGCTTGCAACCATGGCAATGCTCAATTCAACTCTTGTAGATTAACCATCGAAGACCATCACCAAATTGATCAGTTAAAACAGTCGGTTGGAGCCTATCTAGTTTTAAGTAATTCAACTCAAACATATTTTGGATTATTTGGTTTTATGGGGACTCGGATTGGCATTTGGTATACTCGAGATGGTAATAAACCAGAAGCAGCACATAAGTTTAAGAAACTATCAAACAATTGGTACTATTAGCATGCGCATAACTCCACTACCCCCCTGCGGTGTTTATGCTTCGTAACAATCTTAGTTGAAAAACAATTCACAACTTTAAATCTAAACCTTGGCAGAAATCCGCACGTTGCGTAGTCGCCAGACATTATGTTTCATGATGATTATTGTCAAAAGATCGGCTCGAAAACCTCCTCAGGTCTATTAAGAGTTCGGATAGCCTGAAGCTCCATAGCCGTTTAAAAATTGTTGGATCGCGCACTTCATCGTTAAGGAGTTTTGTTCACGTAGAGCTTCCAGTCGTCCCAAAAGATAGAGAGTTCTTTGTTTCCATCCTTCATATAGTTGATATCCTCCTCAGATGTATAGATTTTCATCGCTTCAAAATGCGTGAATCCATCAGCACATTTTTCCTTCGGGTGTTGAGTGGTGTTTTCAATGTCGAATAAAACAGTTTTTACACCATTTTCAAGTGTTACAGCCATATAGAATCGACCAGAATCTGTGTCACCTTCTTTAATGTATAATTCGATTTCCATCCATTCCCCATAAACCAATGGGAAGGAGCTCGCAGTTTCACCCCACACTTCTTTCCAATTGCACGTGCGGCATTTTTGAAAGTCAGACTTAACTCTGAAGGTTAATGGTTTCCCAATACCCTCATCTTTGTATAGGTTCACAGACACTCTAAACGGGTTTTTCTCTTTCGTCCAAGCACCATTATTCCATAATTCAAATAGTGTGAACCAGTACAAGCGCTCCGACCTATCTTCGTAGTAAGCAAGATCTGGATGTAATTTCAATTTTACTGTTTGGTAAATCTCTTTTATACACTGATTGTCATGCACACTAAGCTGCACACGACCTTTGCGGTTTGAGCCTTCCTTAATGTGAGATTCATAAATCTGAAACTTAAGCACATCGTTACCAACACTATCTGGATCCTCTACTATAGATGCTTTACGTTGATTGTCGTCTCCATCTTCATAACCAATTTCAACAAATCCAATTTTTGAATGGGCTATAAATGTGCTCCAGTCACTTTTCTCAGAATAATTTGGATCTGTACCCGAGAAATCAACATTCTTGTACTGACCATTACTCAAAATGGTATTTGTGAATCCTGTCTGGAAAAGAAGCTCCTCAGATTGAGTTCCACAGTCAACATCACAATTAACACTCTTCTTTCCGCAGGAAATGGTCAAGGATAATATGGTGATTAGTAATATGTGCTTCATTCTGATCGCGTTTTTATTTCTAACGAAAATACGTCATTAATGTTGTACGACGGTGTATTGTGAATAAGAGATGAAGCCTATGGATGGTGCCGTGTTAATCCATGGAAATACGTAAATGGATAGGTATTACCGAAGAGCTTGTAATACATGTCATCATTCCACAACTAGAAAAAAACCGAGAATTGAACGGTTTACTGATTTATACAAATCAGTAACGCACGAATTATCTTCGCACAGACAATTTGAGTCATAATCAAAGTGTGATCTTCTTCAAGAAAACTGTGTTTCTAAACAAGCTACTCACCATACAGCTTTATGTTTCGAAAGAAGCACTTTCAAATTAACAAATCTATTCTTACCTTCCAGAAAACAACCTTGACTTAAACACGAAGATGCCTTGAGCTGTCTCATTTGACATAAAAGTATGATGAAGGAAATTATTGAAATTAACCGATGGGGATTCCTGATATTGTTTGGCCTATCCCTCATTCCAATTAGTCCGTTTAAAGAGTTTTTTGCCGGTACTTTTACGATAGCTTTCATCCTATGGTTGTATTCAATTACAATTCTTGGACAGTCGACGATTAAAAAAAAGAGCCTAACAACAATCGACATTAAGAGATTTAAAATTGTAACATTAGCGTTGCCATTACTTTTACTGGCTCAAATATTCTTCTCTTTTAATGAATATACGGGATCCTATTTTGTTATAGTTTTGAACATCATATTGATCAGTCTAACAATTTTCGCTGTCCTTTACGTTTACTATTTCGCTGCAAAAACAGTCACAACTTTAGAGAAGGAAAAAGATGTCTCATTTAATGAAATGTTTCCAAATCTTATACTGATAGGCTTGTCAATTATTGGTGTTTGGTTTATTCAACCTAAACTGAAGGATCTAATTTAGTCAGCAGATAGCGCGCGTCACTGTTTCACAGCTCAAAAAACCGAGAATTGAACGGTTTACTGATTTATACAAAATGACAACTTACTAATTACCTTAATTTCCACACACTAAACGATTCGTCAAACAATTTATACGATTACAAACACTATCTTCAAGGCTTTACAATGATTGAAATATGATACTAATTATCGATTGCGGGAGCAATAAAACAAAACACATTGAGCAAATCGTCTATGAATTCATAGATACAAAGGGAGTTTCGCTAATGGATTTTGAGGAGGAAATACTCGATGGGATTCAAGGTGTGATTCTATCTGGTGCTCCCCTGCTTATTACTGAAATCGATACAACTCCATATCAGGAAAAAATGAAATGGATTTTGACAACTAAAATTCCCGTTCTTGGAATTTGCTTTGGACATCAATTGATTGGACTTCTGCACGGAGCATTTGGAAATAGAATGCGTGAGGATCGAGATTGGCAAACAATTGAAGCAATGGAAGACTGTGACCTTTTCAATCGCTTACCGAATGAATTTCAAATGATGCAGGATCATTGCGAAGCGATTTCTATTCCTCCTGGATTCAGATTGATGGCTTCATCGGATGCTTGTATCAACGAAGCAATGAAACACGGGGAGAAGCCTTTATTTGGAGTTCAGTTCCACCCAGAGGTTTCCGGAAATCATGGTGCAGTATTGTTAGAGAACTTTGTGAAGGTTTGTACCTCTCAAATTCAAGCTTAACGCGCGTACTTATAAGCTCAGTCAGTTATCAGTTTAATACTTATACTCCTCGAAAATCGCACATTTTTCAAATTTGAAGAAGGCTGAATACGATTCTTTTTAATCGGTTGACTCTTGAAATCACTGAGTAATGAGATATCTAGAACCACTTGACTGAATGCAGTAAGATTAATCACGCTAATAACTAAACAGATCCAAAACTTCATGTTTTCTTACTTACACTAAAAGTATAGAACGAAGTCAAGGATTCTGAAAAGTTTAAGCGAAAGAAAAATATGGAGTTATTGAATGACTAATCGATCCATCAAGACCTGATCATTCTGTTGAATATATATCATGTATGTTCCAGTTGTTAAATTCATATTTACTAATCGAAGGTTTTGAGAACCTGTTAACTCCATGGAATAGGCAATTCGACCATCTGTATGCAAAATTTGAAGCATTCCTTTTTCTTTAAAAGGAAGTTCAATATTTACAACTGAACCATTATTGGGATTCGGATAGATTTTCATTTCAGCTCGAACTAATTTAACGGCAACTAGATCCGAGTAGGCAAACTCGCCATCGAAATCCGTTTGTTTTAGTCTGAAGTAAGAGTAATTGTTTTTGTTCGCTGACTCATATGAGTAGTTTTGTACCTCTTGAGTGCTTCCTGCTCCTGCAATTCGATGCATTTCATTCCATGAAAATCCGTCAGCTGAACCTTCTATTGTAAAAAAGTCATTGTTGTTTTCTGAAGCAGTTTGCCAAGCGAAGTCGATCTGCGTTCCATTTGCTTCAGCATTGAAGTAAGTCAATTCTATTGGAAGAACAATTCCTAAGACCAATGGTCCAGTGAGAGGACCGTCTTTTCCACTCCAAACTTCGTTTCCACATATGCGAATACTGTGACTCGACTGTCCAACGCCGCTTGACTGAACGGAACCAGTGGCAGAGATGAAAACCATAGATCCACATCCCAATCTTAGTTTTGCTCCTGGAGAATCGAAAAGGAGTACGCCATCGATGTTAATTGAAGAAGCTGCTCCATTCATGTTTGTATTCACGGAAATAGTGACGGTATGTCCAGCTTGAATGGTAATGTTATCACCAGGACTTGGAATTGCGCCACATGACCAAGTTGCAGGATTATTCCAGCTGCCGCTCCCTAACGATACGCACGTTGCTGCGAAGATTGAACCAGAAGATAAAAGTGTAGACACGAGTAATAGGATGAACATTTTCATAGGTTTATTTTTGGGTGGGTTCTATTACTAAAACGTATAGTAAGCGAGAACCGTTGCTGAAATTACTGTGCATACATACTATTTTTATCAAAATGATGCTCTTGTTTATTAAAGTGTAACTCTCACCGATTATCCGTTTGAAAATTAAATAACTCTATAAACGCCCCATTGTGGAAACTTAAAATGATTGAATGGATTAGGTATCGAAATTTCCACGATCTTGCAACATGTTATTGAATCGAATTTGGGTTGGGATGTTTTTAGTTGCCTTTGTGGTGGTTGCATCCAAAATGATCTTCTGGCAAGACATTGCTGTAATGAAGAACATGATTGATGCTCTTTCTTCCTCAGCTAAAGTAGGTTTCGAACTCTCTTTGTATTTGACTGGAGCCATGTGCTTATGGTTAGGAATTATGAGGATTGGTGAAAATGGCGGTGCCCTGACTGCATTAACGCGAGTTGTTTCTCCTCTTTTTTCTAAATTATTTCCGGAAATCCCCAAAAATCATCCAGCGATAGGTTCAATCATGATGAACTTTAGCGCAAATATGCTCGGATTAGATAATGCTGCTACTCCACTTGGACTAAAAGCAATGAAGGAATTACAGGAACTGAATGAAGAAAAAGAGCGCGCGTCAAATGCTCAAATTATGTTTTTAGTTCTAAATACTTCAGGACTCACAATTATTCCCGTTTCTATATTTGCAATGAGATCTGGAGCAGATTCACCTACCGAAATCTTCTTGCCCATTTTAATCTCAACCTTTATTGCTTCTCTTGCTGGATTAATTTTTGTCGCAATCCGTCAGAAAATCAACCTATTCAATCGCGTGATTCTTGCCTATGTCGGCTCTCTCTCTCTCTTTATTGGACTATTGCTCTATTATGTAGTAATGCATCCTGAAAATGGTGAAGCCGTTTCAGTAGTTGTTGGAGGTGGAATAATGTTTGGAATTATCCTTGTGTTTATGTTAATGGCAATACGCAAGAAAATAAACGTGTATGAATCATTTCTTGAGGGTGCCAAAGGAGGATTTGAAACAGCAATAAAGATCATACCTTATCTGGTAGCAATGCTTTGTGCTATTGCCGTTTTTAGAGCATCAGGAGCACTTGGTGGTCTTCTCGATGGAATACGATGGTGTGTTCTTTCAATGGGAATTACCGTTACAGAATGGGTAGATGCATTACCTGTAGCCTTTTTAAAACCGCTTAGTGGTAGCGGAGCTCGGGGTGCTTTTGCAGAAGTAATGACTGAATTTGGTGCAGGATCAATGCAGGAACGAATTGCTGCAACTATGCAAGGAAGTACAGAAACTACATTCTATGTACTCGCTGTTTACTTCGGCTCAGTAGGAATAAAAAACGTTCGTTATGCTGCCACAGCTGGACTATTTGCCGATTTTGTAGGGATCGTTGCAGCCATTATTGTTTCATATATTTTCTTCTCGTAACATATGAATTGGTTTAAAAAGAAAAAACGCGCGATTATCGCCAGTGAATTATCGAGTACTCCACTCCAGAAAATTGATTATCCAGCAAAAATAATTGTTGCTTGG
>NVXP01000028.1 GCA_002733985.1 Fluviicola sp.
AATTATTTCACCTGATTTGATGTGAAAAACATATTCCCAATCGCCATTTCCCCGATTGAATACATCTTGAACTTCAATGTTTTCAATATCAGTTAATTTTAAATTGATGTACTCTTCAGTGTGTATGTCGATCCCGCCAAATAATTCGTTGACATATTGCTTTTCATTTCCATCAAGGAATTTAATTTGTCCACTTCGATAACCTTTGTCAGTCAGTTTGATAACTTTCCCTTGTTTGTGAGCAACAACAGCATTGTTGAATTTGTTCACGAAATCAATGCGCTTCATATCAATTTCCTGCGCAGAAGACCAAAATCCAAGGCCAGAAAAAATAAGTAGGACGGCAAATCGTTTCATAAATTCCAAGATAATGAATTGAATGAAATTAGACGCGATCATTCCTTATATTCGCGCAGCATGAATTTGAAAATCGTAAGACGAAAAAATATAAATATCCAAAAATGGGATGAACTAGTAGGCCGCACACGTGGAGCTGCGGTGTTTTCCTGCTCGTTCTATTTAGACGCTGTAGCAGAAAACTGGTGTGTTTTGGTCGACGATGATTACAAAGTTGGATTGGCTTTACCGTATACGGTTCGGGCGAAACGAAAAATTCTTTACACGCCGATTTTTGTGAGTTACCTTGAAGTTCTTGGCTCTATTGATTCAACCCTTCCCTTAAAAAAAATAATTCTTAAAAAGTTTAAGACAATTGAAATTGAGTTTAAACATGAAATTTTAGGCCCCGCCCAAGAAGTATTTGTGACGCAATTCTTAAATGAAGATGCAAAGCGAAAAGGGCAGGTGAATCGAATGTTGAATAAATCCAAAAGGGCTGAACTAGAAATTACCTTAACTCAAGAATGGAAAACTGTATTTGATACCTTGTCCTCAGAATTGAAAGGGAAGTTTTCAGGGATGACCGAATCTTCACTGAATAGGTTGAAAAAGTCCTATGCCTGTGCAGAAGAACGTAAGCTGCTTAAAACGTTTGAAATCAGAAAGGGACAAGAATGCTTGGGTGGAGTTATTTGCATTGAGAATAATGGTCAATTGCTTTATTCCAAAGGAGCAAGTCGTCCAGATGTGCGCGATCAAGGTGGGATGTATGCCGTAATCGATGGTGCAATTGCATATGCCCAAGAGAATGATTTAACATTCGATTTTGGTGGATCTCGAGTTGAGGGTGTTCGAAGATTTAATCATGCTTTTGGTGGTGAAGATTTCGACTATTTCAGTTACCGTATCGATAAAAGTCCCTACTGGTTCAAATGGGTTAGGCAAGTAAAAAAGAGATGGGGTAAAAAGTCATAAGGAAGTCGAATTCACTAAGTTCAATTTAGTACATTTGTTCATGCTTCTTCCCAAGTCAAATACGCCGAGATGGATTGTAATGGTGATCGATTTATTTCTTTCTGCATTTGCTCTGATATTTGCCTATTTGATTCGCTTCGATTTGAAAGCTGATGAGGCTGTAATTCAAGAGGAATGGGACATTTTGTCGAAATCGATTATTGTTTACTTCGTAGTTAAATTTCTCGTTTTCTATACTTTTCGTATCCACAAAGGATTGGTTCGACACACATCAACAGAAGATTTAAGACGAATATTTTTAGCCTCAGTGACAAGTTCAGTGATCTTTTTCGTCCTTGGCTTGGTTCGTTTCCACTATGTGGATCAATATTATTTGTTGCCGACATCGGTTTTGTTAATGGAGTTTTTAGCTTCATTCATGTTGCTCCTCGGATTGCGTTTTTTCATCAAACTCATTTATCTTGAATCCATCAAAGGGAAGAATATTGAAAATCGTGTGTTGATTTATGGAGCAGGAATCTCCGGATTGATTACAAAACGTACGATCGAAAAAAGCGCCGAGAGCACGGAGAAAATCGTCGGTTTTTTAGATGACAGTAAAAAAATGTCTGGTAATCGACTGGAAGGTTTGACGATTTATCATACGGCTCAACTTGAAAAAATCATTGAACGAGAGAAGGTTTCGAAATTGATTATTGCCATTCAAGAACCAGATGGAAATAATCGAAAGCAAGTCGTTGAGATCTGTTTGAAACACAATGTCTCAGTTCAGAAAGTACCAAGTACCAAGAGTTGGATTAACGGTGAGTTTTCTACCAAGCAAATTGCGAAAATTAAGATCAACGATCTTCTGGGAAGAAAACCAATTAAACTTGGTGAGGAAAAGATCAAAGGAGAATTAAGTGGTCAGGTCATCTTGATTTCTGGAGCTGCTGGTTCGATTGGAAGTGGTTTGGTTCGTCAAATTGCACCTTATCACCCTGAGAAGATTGTCTTGCTAGATCAAGCGGAATCGCCTCTCTATGATTTGCAAAATGAATTGAAATCGGATTTCCCACAACTTGAATTCGAAGTTGTGATTGGTGATATTCGAAGTTATAAGCGGATGAAGAACTTGTTTGAGACCTTCAAACCACGATTTATATTCCATGCCGCGGCGTACAAACATGTTCCTTTGATGGAGAATAACCCGTCCGAAGCTGTTTTAACAAATGTGTTAGGAACTCGAAATTTAGTCGACCTTGCGCTGGAAAATGAGGTCTACAAGTTTGTCATGATTTCCACAGATAAAGCTGTCAACCCAACGAATGTAATGGGGGCTTCGAAGCGAATTGCTGAGATTTATGCTCAAGCGAAAAATGCTAAAAACAAAACAAAATTCATTACTACGCGATTTGGAAATGTATTGGGTTCCAATGGATCTGTGATTCCTTTGTTCCAACGACAAATTGAGAATGGCGGACCGATTACAGTAACAGATGAGCGAGTAACACGATTCTTCATGACGATTCCTGAAGCCTGTCAACTTGTGCTCGAAGCTGGAGTAATGGGAGATGGTGGAGAGATTTTTGTCTTTGATATGGGGGATTCGGTGAAAATAATCGATCTCGCCAAGAAAATGATCAAGTTAAGTGGACTTGAACTAGGTAAAGACATTGAAATTAAAGTAACTGGATTACGTCCAGGAGAAAAGCTATTTGAGGAATTGTTAGCGAAGGAAGAAAATACATTAGCAACGCATCATCCTCAAATTCTGAAAGCGAAAATCCGTGAATCTGAGCTTAGCCGAGCTGATAGCGTTCATGAATTGATCGAATTATTCGAAACTCAGGATAACATGGTAATTGTTCGAAAAATGAAGGAAATCGTACCTGAATTTATTAGTAACAATTCCGATTTTGAACAACTAGATAACAAATGATTGAACCATTTAAAGTCCAAGTGCGGTTTTCGGACCTAGATGTCCTTGGACATGTGAATAACAGTGTTTATTTGACTTACTTCGAGTCTACGAGGGTTTATTACTTCACACATTTACTCGGAACAGACTGGGATTGGACAACAGATAGCGTCGTTTTAGTTAAGAATGAGGTGGAGTATATGCGTCCAATATTATTACACGATGTTCCCGAGATTGAAATGTATACATCGCATATCGGAACAAAAAGTTTCACGTTCGCGTACAACATTCGCGTAAATGACGTGTTGTATTCTAAAGGAACGTCAACATTAGTGGCATATGATGTCGACACACAGAGCACGGTTCTAATCCAACCAAGTATGCTTGAAGTAATCAAGAAATTAAAACAATAAGCCGGTACCTCCCAAAAGCTTATTGTAACAAATGGATCAAGATTTGTATTGCCTATATTACTAAGAACATTACACCAGAGTTATGAAAGGAATTATTTTACTAGTATTTGCATCATTCGCATTAGGATCAGCGGCTCAAGGAGACTTGGAAATCAGGCAGGATCGAAAGTGTTATGAAAACTACGATGCAAATGGAAAACTAATTCCCAAAGGTCAACAACGTTACGCGTCATGGGAGTGCGGTAAATTAGTTGGAGTGATTGATTGCAATGAAAAACTCGAATACGATCAAGATGCAGATCTGGTTTATTCTGGAAATTACGGTAAACCTTTTACGGGACGATGTGAGACATGTCATGGAAATGGAGCGTTAGAACGTCGAATTACTTTCGTCAATGGAAAACAGAACGGTATCGATACGAGTTATTATCGCAATGGCTGTATTCAGACTATTCAAAGTACCATTCTTGGAGAACAAAATGGTCAGTGGTTACTTTACTATGACAGCACTTACCAGTTAATGTGGGAAATGAACTACCAAGTTGGAGAGAAACACGGGAAACACATTTTTTTCAAAAAAGAAGGAGATACTACGAAGTGGGAAAATTACAACAATGGTTTGCTTCATGGAACAAAAAGGCTGTACTATCCAGGGTCGAAAATTAAACGCGAGGTGAAGTACACAAATGGAGTAATGGATGGTGTTTTCAAAGAATACAACATAAAAGGAATCGTCACACTTGAGATCATTTACAAGCAAGGAAAGAAAAATGAAGAGGCTAAGTACTTTTTCGATGATGGAACGCTCTTGCAAACTGAAAATTGGTCAATGGGTGTTAAGAATGGTGAGTTCAAGACGTTTTATTACCAAGGTGACATTCAAACTCAAGAAAATTACAAAAAGGGGACTCCAGTGGGATGGTTCATTGAATACTATCCTGACGGTCGTACGAAGATAAAAACGCTTTACGATAAAAAAGGTGTGCGTATTGAAGAGCACAAATACGATGCACAAGGGCGTGAAACATATGCTTTTGGAAAACCTGACCAAGGTGGAGATGAAGATGATGCCATTCCTACGACTGGAAAAAAGAAGAAGAAGAAAAAGAAAAGACGTAAGAAAAATAAGAAGTAGTTCTACTACTGAAGACTGAGAGGGAACGATAAGTGCAATGAAGCGATGGAAAGAATAACGCTATATATATCCCACCATTGCATAGGCAATATAGCCAACAGACTCTTTGATTAATGTATTCCAATGACTGAAATTATCCATGCTTGGAACAATGTATTGATCCCAGTGAAAACTTCTAGTTTGATTGGTCAATAAGTCGGTTGAAAATGGCGTACAGTTCAGTCCTTCTTTCTTAAAACAGGCCAGAGATCGTTTCATGTGTGTTCCAGATGTGACCAGTAAATAGGACTTCCACTCCTTATGTTTCTTTAATATCTTGACAGTTTCAACGGCATTCTCATGGGTGTTTTTCGAAATTTCTTCCGTTAAGATATCTTCAGGAGGGAATCCCCATTTAACCAAAATCGATTTCATCTGTCGGGCTTCGTGCAGTCCGCGATCGGTAATATATCCAGAGTCGCCAGAGATCAATATTTTTTTCACTTTCCCTGTTCGATACAAAGTAATCGCTTGAAAAATTCGGTCGGCTTGTCGATAGATTGTTAATTCATCAAGATCGTCATTGTAATCGGACATTCCTCCCAATACAATTGCGACGTCGTGTTGTTTGATTTCTGAAATTTTCGTTCCTGGTATTTCCCATATTCCACAGAACAAAGAAAAAATAACCGAGTTTGAGAAAAAGATGAACAATCCAATTGAGGTCCATTTCATTCGTTTCTTCCAAAGTTCATTCTTTAGGAAAATAGTTAGCAATATTGCTAGTCCCAACCAGAAGATTGGGGTGATGAGAAACAATAATGCCTTGGATAGAATGAAAAACATTTGATAAAATTAATGCATTTGTTCTTGGTCACTCAAAAACATGATTATTTTTGATCAAAAAAAAGATAAATATGTCTAAGATAGAAGGTTGGTTCGGAATGGAAGCAGGAGAGTTCTCCAGTTTTTTATTGAGCATAGGTTCTAAAATTGGTACTGCGATTCTCGTAGTCTTGATTGGTTTCTGGTTGGCAAAGTTTCTTGCCAAGGCAATGACGAAGGTTTTAGTTAAGCGTGGAACAGATCCTAGTCTTATCACCTTTTTGTCGAGTTTAGTTTCAATTTTACTGAAAACTCTAACAATTGTTACGGCGATTACTCAACTTGGTGTGGAAATGACATCTTTTGTTGCAATCCTTGGAGCCGCTGGTTTAGCAATTGGTTTGGCATTCTCAGGAACGCTTTCAAACTTCGCAGGAGGAGTGATGCTCTTATTATTTAAACCGTTTAAGATAGGTGATTTCGTTTCTGTTCAAGGTGAAGACGGGTTTGTAGATGAAATATTAATTTTCAATACGATCTTGAAAACACGTGATAACAAAATCATCATTCTAGCGAATGGAGCTGTAGCAAATGGTACGATTGTAAATTATACGAAAGCTAAAAAACGCCGAGTTGATTGGACCTTTGGTATTGCATATGGTGACGACTTGAAAGTTGCGAAAGAATTGATTACGAAGTTTGCTGCAGAAGATAAGTTGATTATTTCTGATCCAGAACCTTTGTTTGTTGGTCTTGGTGAGTTGGGTGATTCATCTGTGAATATTACTGTTCGAGCTTGGACAATGACGGACGATTATTTTGATGTGTTCTTTAAAATGAATGAGCGAGTTTACAACGAATTTGGAGCTGCTGGTCTATCTATTCCGTTTCCACAAATGGATGTGCATCTTGCAAAAGACTAATCTGTGCAAAAATTAATCGAACACCCAATAGTTAAAGCATATATCGCTAACAATCATTTTGGAGCGATGCTAGACATGGAATTTCAAGTTGGAGATCCTGGTGAAATTGTTTACCACATGGATATTCAAGAAAAACATTTGGCTACTCCTCGCGCTGCACATGGCGGCGCGGTGAGTGCCTTTATGGATGGAACCATGGGCGTTTGCGCGCTTTCAGAAGTAGTCATGGACAACAAAGTAGTGTCAACAATTGAGATGAAAATTTCATTTGTAAGCCCTGCATTGATTGGCAAGAAATTGATTGGAACGGCTAAAACAATTAAGAAGGGAAAGCGCATTGTTTTTGTTGAAGGAGAAATTCATAACGAAGAAGGCAATCTGATTGCAATAGCATCAGGAACTTTTAACGTTTATCCGATGGAAAAGGCAGGCTTTTAACTTCTTTTTTTGAGTAAATTTGTACCATGGTTTTATTCCTAAATGATATTGGAACTAGTGAGGTCGTTTTGATCTTGGTGTTTATTTTGATCTTTTTCGGGTCGAAGAGCATTCCTGGCCTTGCGCGGACACTGGGAAGAACAATCAGACAGGTGAAAGATGCTTCAAACGATCTTCAGTCTGAAATCAGGAAGTCGAGCAATGAACTCAAAGCAGGATTGAACCTTAAAGAGCTCATTGATGATACAGCCCGCGATATTCAAAGGCCACTTGATCAATACGCAGCTGATATCGAAGATGTCATTAAGCGTACTCCTATTAATTCAATGCCAAAACAAAGGGCAGTGGAAGCAACTCCTCCAGTAGCATCGACCACCGATACTCCTGAAATTTCGGAAGCTCCAAAAGTGACAAAAGCTCCGAAAGTGCCAAATGTTCCAAAAGTAGAGCCAATTAAGCCTCCTTCGCCTAAAAACGAACCGACTAAGGACTCAAAATAGGAAATTTCTAAATTTTTAACTGTCCGATAATCAGGGAGTTTAGAACTTGTTTCAAAAAATCTTACTTTTCATTGAACCTCAATCAATCGCTTGAGTAATACTAGTGAACAATCATTAGAACAAAGCGCGGCGTTCAAACAAACAAAGAAACATGAAAAAGATTATTGGATTAGTTACTTCTATTTTAATGCTTTCCACAATTTTAGTGGCACAAGAACGTCAAGAAGTATTAAGTATCACTCAAGAAATGCACGAAGAGAGTTGGTACCTTAATCAACAAAAACTCTGGGGAGGTGATGTAAAGGAGGACAAAAAAAATGCAGAAGCTTGGTACAATTATTACAGCGCAACCCGAGCGTTGAAAAACATTTCAAAAGACAAATCAACGCGTGTTGCATATCGAAAACAATGTACAAGTATTGCCGAAAATGCCTACGCAGCGGTTCCAAATTCATTCGAAGGAAATCATTTGATGTGGTGGGATGCAAGCAACGATGAAACAAAACGCGCGTATTTACTTAAAGCAGCTGAAATTGCCCCAAACGATACGCGTGCTTATGATGATTTGATGATCTACTATGAACTTCTCCGTGACAAAGTGAACTTTGATATAATGTGCAAGAAGATCTACGAGAATCAGGAATTACCAGCATCATTACTTAATTGGGGCTACAATGTACTATCAGAACTAGAACCAAATGCAATTGTATTTGTTCACGGTGATAATGATACCTACGCACTTTGGTTAGCTCAATCTGTTAAAGGATTTCGTTCGGACGTAACTGTCGTAAATACGTCACTTATGCGAATGGATGAATACCGAGGACGAATGCTCATGGAGCTGAACTACCCTAAGTTTAATGGTGAATTTGATGAGCTCTTCGAGTTTATCATTGAAAATCGAAAAGATCGCGCTATCCATGTTTCATCATCTGCCATTCGAGGATTTAAGGAAACACCAATGATCGATAGTCTTTACCTTGTTGGATTGTCTTATTTGTATTCTGACCAACAGTTCGATAATGTGAGTATTATCCGAAGAAATTATGAGAAACGATACTTGATCGATTACTTGACGGAGCAATTTTCAGTGCATCCAAGTGATGGCATCGCAGGAATTTTTGACGCACTTTATGTTCCTTCAATGATTAAGCTTTACAAGCACTATCGCGACAGTGAAGAAACGTCGAAAATGGAAAAAATTGAAGCCTTACTGTTGAACATTAGCAAGAAAACAGGGCAGGAAGATACAGTTAAGCAACTGATCAAAGGCTGCTAGGAGATGGGATTATTCCGTAAGGACATAGCATCGTTTTCAGACGAAGAATTAATGGTTTTGTTGGCTTCAAAACGTAGAAATGAAGCCCTGACTGAACTCCATTCCAGGTATGCAAAGCGCATACTTGGATTCTTCATTCGCATGTTCAAAGGGGACCAGGCGAAAGCACAGGATTTCACGCAAGATCTATTTTTGAAAGTGCTGGAAAAACACGCTCAGTTTAATCCTGAAAGAAAATTCTACACATGGATGTACGTCATTGCTAGCAATATGTGCAAAACGGAATTTCGGAAACTACCGGATCTTCAAATTCCTGAAAATGAGACAATGCTTTCCATCGGTGCTAAATGGAATGAAAACATTGCTGATAAAATGCTTTTTCAATCTGAATTGAAGAAGTCTATTGAACAATTGGAAGAATACCATCAGGCAACATTTGTTCTACGGTATATGCAAGAGTTGTCGATTAAAGAAATTGCGGTAATAACAGAAGTGTCGGAGGGAACGGTGAAATCAAGACTGTTTTACGCGACGAAGAAAATCACGGCGAAATTGGAGCTGTTTAATCCAACGAACGAAAATGACCTTTTCAAAATTCAATAACTGATTATGGAAACTAAAAAAGAATTGTGGTGGCAGAAATTAATCGAGTCGAAAGATTTTAATCAATTGTCAAATTCTGAGAAAGCCTTCGTATTAGGGATGTCCACAGAAAATAATTTCCGTTTGGAACGTACTGTTCTTGTCGAAGCGAAAATAGCGTACCAAGAGATTGAGCCTCGACCATTGATTCTTAAAGAAGAAAAGAAAGCCATTGTCATTCCTTTGTACCAGGCAATTTTAGCCGTTGCAGCTTCTTTCGTTATTGGTTTTCTTTTGTTTCGGTCCGATGGGAATACAACTGAAATTGTAAACGGTCAAAGCTTGGCTACAACAGATACAGTTTATGTGGAGAAATTAGTGTTCGATACCATCATTCAAACGAAGATCGAGTACATACAGTTGGCTGCAAAACAAGAGAACAGAAATGAAGTTCAATCGGTTCCATCGTGTGATAATACAAGTTCCGTATTAAGTAGTCAAGGTAGTTTTGAGGCGGATTTGAGTTCAACGACACTTGCCAACAAAGGAACATCCGCGGCAAACGATGAAACCCTCGTTTTGATGGAAGATTGGGTAGGTCCAAATTAAACGAAATGCTCATTTTTACTAAAGTTCCTTAACTTAGCTGAGATGATACCTTCACATACGCTCGCAAATTCTGAAAACAGCAATATTGTTATCAATAGGTTGTCTAAATCAAATGACTACGATTTTTCTGAGCCGCACAGGCATGATTACTACGAGCTATTCTATTTCCAAAATGGAGGAGGTGAACACGAGATTGACTTCAAGCCCTTCGAAATTGAAAGTGCCTCTTTTCAACTAGTTGTCCCAGGACAAGTTCATCAAATGAAACGAGCCCCAGGTTCCATGGGATTTGTGTTTCTATTTACTAACGAGGACATTATTGAATCGAAAATGGTGTTTGATTTCTTAGTTGAACACGGTGCACATAGTGTTGATGAGCGATCGCCATGTTGTAATTTTGAGCAAGGGGAAGCTGAATTAATCGATCGAATTATTACGGATGCATGGGAGAATAAAAACAACATTTCGGATGCCATCATGAAACATACATTAATTGGATTGTGCTTGAGGATGAAGGAGCAAATGCCCGTGAGTGAGTCATTTGGATCTTCGACGTATACAAAATTCAGACAATCCTTGGTGAACAACTTTAGAAAAATAAGAACTGTTTCCACATATGCAGACGAACTCAATTTGACGCCGAAATCACTAAATGAATTAGTTAAAAAGTACACAGGGCGTACTGCGAGTGATCACATCTACAAACAAGTAATTCTTGAAGCAAAACGTCTACTCTTACTTGGTGGCTCGGTTAAAGAAGTAGCGTTTAGTCTCCAGTTTGATGATCCGGCACATTTCAGCAAGTTTTTTAAGAAGCAAGTAGGGATGGCTCCAGCGGATTTCCGAAATGTACATACATAACTGAAAATTATACATGGTGTGCCCTCTGGAATCAGCGTAGGTTTGTTGAAACAAATCTTTGATCATGAAAAAATATCTAGTAATAATATGCACAATACTTATAAGTTCAATAGCTTTTGGGCAAACGACATGGTACGAAATTCCAACTGGAACTAACAAAAAACTAAATGCGATCGACTTCCCTTCAGATAATGTTGGATACATTGTCGGTGAAGATTCCACGATACTCAAAACGATTAATGGCGGCCAAACATGGGAAGCACTAGGGATGAATGGTATTTCGATCACCAGTTTTGATGATGATTTCACAGACATAGATTTTATTGATGAGAACATTGGATTCTTGGTTTCTGGATATAGTGGAACGTATAAAACTACTGACGGTGGACAGACTTGGACACTTGTGACTGGACAAATATCAAATATGTGTTATCCACATACGGTTTATCCACTTACTGAGACAGACTACTTTATCGCAGGCGGTGGTTGTTTTGAAGGAGCAGTAATTGATCACTTCGCCAATAACCAGTGGTACTACGCAAATTTGTCATTGAACTTTTGGGTTATCAATGAAACTGTTGTTGAAATGAGTTTCATTGATTTAAACAATGGACTTGCTGCAACTAGAAGTGAGTATATCTTGAAAACAATCGATGGCGGATTTAATTGGGATACTATATCAACTGGGATTAGTGGAGAATTGACATCTGTTGTTATGGTTAATGATACTCTCTGTTACGCGGGGTATGACCAAATAGGAGCTGGATTTGGAATTTTGAAATCTGTTGACGGTGGATTGACTTGGGACGAGGATCCGAGCTCTGCTACATTTTTTTATCCAGCATATCTTTCTGTTCATGCTGCCCAAAATGGCGATATCTACTCTGGCGCAGTTCCATCTAATTTTTCTGGAGGCCTTATTTTTGAATCTACAGACATTACAAATTGGCTCTACTATAACGTCGACCAGCCTATTAATGATATGACATCTTACGGGTCGGATATTACGTTCGGAGTTGGAGACAGTGGTTATCTTGTCGTAAATACTCCAATAGCTGAGTTAGGTGTCAAGGGGGTTGATCTTATTGAATTCAATGTATATCCAAATCCTGTCCTTAATCTATTGACAATTGATAACCCGAATACTGAAATGATGGAAGTGATGATTTTGGATGCAAGTGGTCGCATTCTCAAGGAGGAATTGGTGATGTCAGGAATCAGTACAATTGATTGTTCGAATTTAACCAGTGGAATGTATTTTGTAAAGGTGAAAATTGGAAATGAATTTGGATTGAAGCGAATCGTAAAACAGTAATTGTTTGCGAATTACGCAAGTGACTAAATTTGACTTGGGCATTTCAATTGGGCTAGGTTTTAGATAAGAATGATCTTTGAATAAACCAATTCATTGATTTATGAAACGTCTTCCAATTATCGCGATTTTTCTTTTATTCTCTTTCTTCTCATGTGCACACTATAGTAGTACAACGCTACTTGAAACTAAACCAATTGATTCTACCTATTTTAAGAACCATGGAATTTTTGTGACACTCTCTCCTTTTATGGCTAGTGTTTCAATGGATACGGATAATAAAGAATACTTTGCTCATTTTTCGGGCAGATTAGGCATTAATCTGTTGACTAAAAAACACTATAAGATTCAAGTCTTTGGAGCGCATGGATTTGCTTGCAATGGAATTGAAACGAATGAGTTCGGATTCATTGTAGGAAAAATGTACAAAATTAAGAATACCATGTTTTGGGAAATGAATGCTGGACTATCTTACTTCGGTCGCAAATATTTTTTCTCTTTCGCAAATGGATATGTTCGTATAGATGATACATTTGGGATTCCTTTTGAAGCGACAATTTACAGTGCAAGGTCACCTTTTGGTGTTGGAATCGGAATTGCAGGAAATTTAAACGTCAACCAGCCATATATTGGTTTAATTCTCCGGATGCGTTTTGGAAACCCACTCCTATGAATAGCATTCAACTCTAAAGAGAAAGCATTCGTCGATAATTTAACTGGATTTGCAACGAAAACACCACTAAATCACGGAAATAGCGGTTTCTACTTATTTTCTACGTATCTTTGCACTCAATTTTAAGAATAAAGAATGACATTTGAGGAACTCGGGCTGAAGAGTGAGGTGTTGAAGTCGTTACAAGAACTAGGGTTCACGACACCTACTCCGATCCAGCAAGAAGCTATTCCTCACCTACTAGGTGAAGAAAGCGATTTTGTTGGTTTAGCTCAAACAGGAACGGGAAAAACAGCGGCTTTTGGTCTTCCGCTAGTTAACAGGATTGATACTTCGATGAAGGTCCCACAAGGACTTATCATCTGCCCAACAAGGGAATTGTGTCTCCAAATCGCAAAAGATATAACATCGTATTCAAAACACTTGAGAGTGAATGTGGTCGCCGTTTACGGTGGTACCGATATTCGTGCTCAGATGAAGGAGATTCAACGTGGAGCCAACGTCATCGTTGCAACACCTGGTCGACTGTGTGATTTAATCAAACGTAAAGCAATTAAGCTTGGTGAGGTTGAAACAGTTATACTAGATGAAGCAGATGAAATGCTGAACATGGGGTTTAAGGAAGATATTGATGCTATCCTTAAGCAAACTCCAGATCACAAGAACGTTTGGTTGTTCTCTGCAACAATGCCCAAAGAAGTGGCAAACATTGCAAAGAACTACATGGAAAACCCACTTGAGGTTTCTATTGGACACAAAAATCAAACGAACGAAAATATTGACCATATCTATTTCATGGTCAAAGAAAGAGATCGTTACCGCGCTCTTAAACGATTGATCGATTTTAATCCGAACATTTATGGTTTGGTTTTCTGTCGTACACGTCGTGAAACAGCAGAAGTAGCAGAAAAATTAGGAAAAGAAGGATACAGCGCAGAACCGTTGCACGGAGATTTGTCTCAAGCACAACGTGATCGCGTAATGGATCGCTTCCGTAGTAAGTCAATCCAGTTATTGGTTGCGACAGATGTTGCAGCTCGTGGTATTGATGTAGATGATATTACACACGTAATCAACTATAACCTTCCTGATGAAATCGAGAATTATACGCACAGAAGTGGTCGTACAGCTCGTGCAGGGAAGAAAGGTGAATCATTGGTGTTAATTAACACGCGTGAATCAAACAAAATCAGAATCATTGAGAAGAAAATCCGTACAACATTTGTTGAAGGATCAATTCCAAGTGCGAAAGAAATTTGCAAGATTCAATTGATGAAATTGATCGATAACGTGGCATCAACAGAGGTGCGTGAAGACGATATCGCACAATTCTTGCCAATGATAATGGGTGAGTTTGAATCGCTTTCAAAGGAAGATATTGTAAAACGATTTGTTTCTGCTGAATTCAATAGATTCATTGATTACTATGAACGTGCTGGCGATTTGAATGCTGGTGCTGATAAAGGTGGTCGTGAAGATAAGTTCGGACGTGGCGGTCGAGGTCGTGACAGAGATGGCGGCGGAAGAGACGGTGGCGGAAGAGATAGAGGTGGACGTGGAAATCGTAATGATGAAAACAAAACACGTTTCTTCGTAAACATTGGTAAAAAAGATGGTTTGAACCCAGGTGGTTTATTGCGTGTTGCATGTGATAGTACTGGATTACAGTCATCTAACTTTGGTCGTATCGATATTCTTTCTTCTTACTCTTTCTTCGAAGTTGATAACAACTTGGCTGATAAGATCATGAAGGAGGTCAACGGAGCTGATTACGAAGGTCATACATTAAGCGTTGAGGTTACCAAAGGTAAGTCTGAAGGTGGCGGTGGTCGATCAAGTGGTGGAGGTGGTGGAAACCGCCGTACTTCGCCAAGACCAGGTGGTGGTTCAAGTGGTGGATTCCGTAAGTCAGGTGGAGGAGATCGTGACAGAGATCGTTCAAGAAATAGAAGATAATCATTAACAAGAGAAATTTCACTTCGGTGGATAATATATTACACTAGATTTTATGGAAATCAGAAACATCGCAATTATTGCTCACGTCGATCATGGTAAGACGACCTTAGTAGATAAGATGATTGAGGCGGGAAGCGTTACAGATGAAAGAAATCGTCCGAAAGGCGAATTGATCATGGATAACAATGACTTGGAGCGTGAGCGTGGAATTACCATCGTTTCGAAAAACGTTTCGGTTACTTACAAAGGAACAAAGATCAACATTATTGATACTCCTGGTCACGCCGATTTTGGTGGTGAGGTTGAGCGTGTATTGAACATGGCGGATGGTGTTTGTTTGCTTGTTGATGCATTCGAAGGGCCGATGCCTCAGACACGTTTCGTACTTGGAAAAGCACTGGAACTTGGTTTGAAGCCGTTGGTTGTTGTGAACAAGGTCGATAAAGATAACTGTACTCCTGATGAAGTTCACGAGAAAGTATTTGATTTGATGTTCGAATTGGATGCAACTGAAGAGCAATTGGATTTTCCAACAATCTATGGTTCTGCAAAGAACAATTGGATGTCTACTGATTGGAAAAACGAAACAGATTCTATCGCTCCATTGTTGGATCAAATTTTAGAGTATTTCCCACCGATTGTTATTCCAGAAGGAAATACTCAGTTGTTGATTACAGCACTTGATTTCTCAGCATTCGTTGGACGTATCGCTATCGGTCGTTTGACACGTGGTGATATTAAGCCAAATCAACAAATCATCTTAGCAAAAAGAGATGGTACGAAAGAGAAACATAGAATTAAAGAAGTCTTTATTTTTGAAGGAACAAATCGCGTTAAAGTAGATTCAGTTCAAGGTGGAGATATTTGTGCCATTACTGGAATCGAAGGATTCGAAATTGGTGATTCAATTTGTGATTTTGAGAATCCAGAGCCATTAGCAACAATCGATATCGATGAGCCTACAATGAGTATGATGTTCTCGATCAACGATTCACCATTCTTTGGTAAAGAAGGAAAGTTTGTGACTTCACGTCATATTTCTGAACGTTTGGACAAAGAGTTGGAGAAAAACTTGGCGATGCGTGTTCACAAAACGGACAAAGCTGATAAATGGATGGTTCACGGTCGTGGAGTAATGCACTTGTCGGTATTGATCGAAACAATGAGACGTGAGGGGTATGAACTACAAGTTGGTCAGCCACAAGTTTTATTCAAAGAAATTGACGGTAAAAAATGTGAGCCAATTGAAGAATTGACGATCGATTTACCTGACGTTCACAGTGGAACTGCTGTTGATGCAGTAACAAAGCGTAGAGGTGAAATGACGAATATGGAACCGAAGGGTGAACGTATGATCATTACATTCCAAATTCCTTCACGTGGAATTATCGGTTTGAGAAATTACTTGTTGACTGCAACTGCTGGTGAAGCAATTATGACGCACCGTTTCTTGGATTACCAACCGTTCAAAGGAGAAATCACTGGACGTTTAAATGGTTCATTGATCTCAATGGAACTTGGAACTTCAATTCCATTCTCATTGAACAACTTACAAGAACGTGGTATCTTCTTCATCGCACCAGGTGAAAGTATTTACGAAGGTCAAGTAATTGGTGAAAACAGTCGTGCAAATGACTTAGTTGTGAACGTTACAAAAACGAAACAATTAACAAACATGCGTAAGTCTGGTACTGATGCTAAAGTGAGAATTGTACCACCAAGACAATTTAGCTTAGAGGAATGTTTAGAATACATCCAAGCTGATGAGTATGTTGAGGTAACTCCAGAAAGCTTACGTATGCGTAAAGTCTTATTGAAAGAAACTGACCGCAAGCGAGCAGGAAAATAATTACACATAGTGTAAAAGAATTGAAACGGTGGTAACGAAAGTTGTCACCGTTTTTTCGTTCTTCCACTATCGGACTATCGGACTATCGGACTATCGGACTATCGGACTATCGGACTATCGGACTATCGGACTATCGGACTATCGGACTATCAGACCGGCACATCGTCGTCAAACACAACCAAATCAAACGGAGTATTTGTTAATTCACATGCATCTGTCAGGGTTTCGATGTAAGGAGCAACGTTGATGTCCTTATCCATCCAATGCGTGTAAAGAACAACTGATTTCCCCTTAAGACGTTTCATTTGTCGAGCAACTGTTTTACTCAAACGTGTCGTTTCAAACGCCTTCAATAAATGATCGTAATTAGGAATTAATTCTGTTGGCTGAAGCAATCCAAATTTCCCAGATAGAATCATGAAGTCCACCTTGTCTTGCTTTGCAAGTGACTGAACGTGCTTAATTCGTTCACTTCTATATCGATCAATCGCTTTGATTTCTTTTTCAATCGGATTCTTTTCTGCTGAACAATACGTTACATAAATCTTCTTCGCCATTCGACAAATTTACGACTTCTTTGAACGAAAGGCACAACGCGTTGTACAAAAGGATGATCCTAAATAATGATTATGAGAATACTTGTGACGATTGCGTTAACAACAATTTCAATCCTGTCTTTCGCTCAAACCGATATTATCGAAATGAGATCTCGAAATGCTTCTTTGAAAAAGTATGAACGAATTATCAAATTCGACAACTTTGATCACGTAGCTTCCAATTTCGGAGCTGCCCCAACGATACGTGTGAAAACAGCAGTTCTCGATTCTGTAAAATGCATTTCAGATAGTGTTGCGATTATGTATACGAGTAATTATTGTTGGGATGCGCCCAGAACTAGATCACTCGTAGAAGAAGTGCGAAATAGGCAACAAGGGCAAGTGCCAGAACAAAGATATGTGGAACAAGGAATTGGTAAACTATGGCAACCTGGAGCAGATACAGTAATAAATCATCCTCTTTTTAGTCATAAACACTCACTTGATAGTGTGAAACAAGTCATCGACAGAGATTATTATTTCAACCTTCCATCGGACTCGATTGAATTCATTGGCTACGATAATGCAAACGGACAAATAAATCAACAATTCGTTGAGCCAGCTAAATTGAAGAATGAAAACGAAAACTCCTTCGGTTGGGAGTTGATATTTATGCTTGTTACACCTATTCTATTTCTGTTTGGGATGAGTAAGCTCATTTACCCTAAAACGACGACCTAGAAGTAATTATCAATTAAAATTAAAAATATACACGATGAAAATAGCATTGATTATTGCCCTAAGCTTTATTTCTGTCCTTTCCTTCGCTCAAACCGATATTATCGAAATGAGATCTCGAAATGCTTCTTTGAAAAAGTATGAACGGATGACGAAAGTCGAAAGCGTCGACCATGTAGCTTCGAACTTTGGAATGGCGCCATTGCCAGAAGTGAGAAATGCTGTTCTTGATTCTGTAAAAATCCTCTCTGATAGCGTTGCGATCATGTACACGAGCAATTATTGTACATATCGTCAACAACTTATTTTAGATATGGTGTCTTATATTGATTCAAATGGAAACCTTCGACCAATAGAAAATCCAGTTAGAACATACCCAAATCTTAGAGAGGGGAGGTTATGGCAACCTGGAGCAGACACTGTTGTGAATCATCCATTATTCATCCACCGACATTCACTAGATAGTGTAAAGCAAGTGATTGACAATAGTTATTACTTTAATCTACCATCGGATTCGATTGAATTTATTGGTTTTGATAATGCGCAAGATCAATTGAATGCCGATCCTGTTCTTCCAGTGAAACACAAACGTAGAAAGGAAAATTCGTTTGGTTGGGAGCTGATATTCATGTTAGTTACACCGATCTTATTTATGCTTGGAATGAGTCGATTCGTGATCCCAAAATCGTTCGCGCCGAAGTAGCTTATTTATCAATGTAACGGCAAACGAAACAATTCCCCATGTTAAAGGAATCCCCTGACTTGATCAGGACGTGTCCAAATTGTTTAAGAGTATCTGGAAATTCTTCTATCCAACCGTCTCGAATAACATAGATATTGTCTTGATGAAAGACGCTTTCTGCGACATCTAATTTTCTAACAGAAGCACTTCCTGCATAAGGCGTAGCAATAATTTGATCTGGTGCTGTGGCTGAAAGAACATACGAATTCCAATAATCTGCGATCACACCAATGTTTCCTAGAGTTTTGAAGTCCTTCAGTAATTCTTTCTTGGAGATTGTCGATTTAGGGAAAYGATTCGCATATCCATAATGTGTACTGTAGGATCCGATTAAAATGATTGCAAGCAAGGAAAATTGAATTATTCTAAATCGTACCTTTTTCGATTCCAGGAACAATAAAAATGCCATCCAAAGTGAGATGTAAATTCCACAGAAGTAACGTCGGGAAACATCATTCTGTAGTGCCCAGTGGAAGATAATTATTGCAAGGAATAGGAGGAGAGCATCAATCAGAAAAAAGCGAACCCATGGATTTGAAACTTCCTGACCGCTGGAATTCTTTCCTTGTCTTAGCTGATAAATGAGCAGGATGAATATTCCAATAATTCCCCAGAAATAAATTGACTCTAAGAAATCTACTGCCTGAAATGTTAAAAAGCTCCACAAGGTTTCTCCGATCGTTTGAAGGGTCAAAATTAGCTCACTGAATGTGTTAAACAGTTGGACATTGTATAAATCATCAGGCTTGTCAGCGATGCTTTTCATGTAGACAATGTAAGCCAAGCCTACCATTCCAATCACGAGTGCGAAAATAATTTCTTTCCGTTTAAGCAGTTTTATGAACGTGAGCTTCGATTGTGATTTGTAGTGAAAGAAGATAATGAGCAACAAGGCAGGAATGGACAATACCGCAGCATCACATGCCCAAAGTGCGCAGAAAAGTGCGAGCGACATCAGAAATAGATAAACATATTGGACCCATTGTGAGAGATCTTGCCTCTTCTGATAAAGTACCATTAGTCCAATGGCCATTCCCAGAAAAGCATATTGCAACCCAAAAGTGTACCGCACGACTCCCGTCATATGCAGAATCGGAAAAAACCAAATGAGCGCAAAGGCTATTTTGGAAAAATGATTTTTGAATAGAGTTGCGAAGCCAAAGAAACCTCCAACCAAGACTAAATAATGGGCGATAGATTCTGAAAGAATTGCGGACAATCCGATTCCTTTGAAAAATAACTGACCAATAAATGGTGTGATGGATCCTACACGATCTTGCTTCCAGAAATAGAAATCATCTGGGAGATGAAAAGAATGGAGCATCAAGACAACAACGCCATCATCAGAATCAAATTGGATGTGGAAATTGGAGCTGTAATAGAAAAATGAACACAGTATGACCGCAGCGATCAAGGTATAGCTCAGAATTAATTTATTTCGTGTGGTAAGCATGTTTTAATTCCCAACCATTCGTGCCATTTTCGCAGTAATGCTATCCGCATAATAAAGAGGTCCTCGAATGTGTTTCTTGTCAATCATATAAAACTCTTTGGGTTCATTTGCCAATTCATACAAACGCTCACCTTGATCGAATGGGATGCGCTCATCTTCTCTACTGTGAATAATCAAGATAGGTTTTTTGAAACCAACAATGTTCTTTTCAGCACTGTACATTTCTCGTGTGAAAATCCTTCCTAAAAAGGGAACAACACTTGCAGAGATGTCTTTGTGCGATGAAAATGCTCCTTCAGTAACTAATCCGTCAATTTTATCTTGGTTTTCATTTGCGATAACAACAGATAAATGCCCTCCGAGTGATTGTCCGTAAATCAGCAAGTGGTCATATTTAATATCTTTCCGGGCCACTAAATAATTCAATCCGTCCGTAGCGTCATTTTTGACTGCTTTCCGTGTTGCTTCTCCTTGCGAAAATCCGAATCCACTATAGTCAAAGATAAATACTTGATAACCTGCTGTTACGAAAGGTGTCGCGAATAAATATTGATAGGCAATGTTTGCTGCATTTCCATGAAGAAAATAGATCGTGGTTCCATTATAATCTTCATTTGGCTCAAAAAACCAACCATGGAGTGTATCGCCTGATCGATTTGGGAACAGAATGGTCTCAATCGAGTAGGGAAGATCAGGTGTTTCCCCAGCAGAATTAGTAACATTCGTAGTCAAGTCTTTGTTGAAACTTAGCGTTAATGTGTCATTGGCCTCTGGTATATAGGCGCTCAATTTATCTCCCTGTTCTAAAACGATAGGATGTAAGAATGTTTTATTAAGTGTACACGACGAAATAATGAGGAAAAGAATAGAAAAAAGACTGATTAGACGCATACTGAAGGAATTGTGCCTCAAAAATACGGAAACCATCTAGTAAAATTGATGAGTAATTGTGTAAATCCTGTTCATAACATATTCATTGTACTACTTTTGCAGCTGGATGAGATTCACTACCTTGTATTTTAAATGGGTTGCCTATGTTTGACGACGAAGAGGAGGAGTATAATGATGGAAATGTGCACGAAGACCTGAAACGGTTTGATGCATTTTTGAGTGGGAGAGAAATGGGGTTTTTGGACAGCGATCGATGGGAAGCATTAATCGACCATTTAATAATTGCAGGGCATTACCAAAAAGCATTGCTTGCAAGTGAAGAAGCCTTAACTCAATTTTCGTACAATGAATTGTTTAAACTACGCCGAGCTCAAGCATTTTCGGGTGTAGGAAAACTAAAAGAAGCCGTTAAACTTTTGACAGAGTTAGAGCGTATGGGTATGGTTTCGTTTGAATTACTATTGACAAAAGCATCTGTTTTTAGTCAGTTGAAAGATTCGAATAATGCGATTAAGTACTTTCGAGCGGCGTTGAATGAGGCGGAGATTGAAGATCGAGATGAAATTTACCTCGACTTAGCAGTTGAGTATGAAAATGTCGGAAAATGGCGTGCTGCACTCGATGTATTGAAAGAAGCAATCAAGAAAAATCCACACAACGAAGGTGCGATATATGAAATAGCTTTCTGCTACGATCAACTGGGTGAATATGAAAAATCCATTGAGTGTTATTCAGATTTTATTGATGAGAATCCATACTCGTTCACTGCATGGTACAACCTTGGAAATGCATATCTGAAAATTGAGGATTACGAACAAGCAATTTGGGCATACGATTACTGTATCATCATCAACGATGATTTTGGTCCTGTTTATTTCAACCTCGGAAATGCATACCTCACATTAGAAAAATACACGAAAGCGATAGAAAGCTTCGAAACATCGATTCGACTTGATGGAGATGATCCAATGGCGTATTGCTACGTGGGTGAGAGTTACGAGCAATTGGAACAATACGACCTTGCGAAACATTATTATCAACGAAGTTTAGAATTGGAACCTCTCTTACCAGAAGGTTGGCTCGGACTTGGTATCGTTGAGGATTTGGAAGGGCGAACAAAAGAAGGCCTGGTATTATTACAAAAAGCCGCAGAATTGGCTCCAGATAATTCTGGGATCATTCATGTCTTGGCTGGAGCTTATGAAAAATTAGAACAATTCGAATTAGCAACCGATTACTATCAAATTGCGCTTGGACTGGATCCAACTGATTCGGAGTGCTTAATGAACTTTGTCAACCTGATAGGCGAAACTTCTTCACTGGCTGAAGCAAAATCATTTTTGGATGCTTTCGAAGAGACAAACCCTAATAACGATTACATTCCCCTGCTCAAAATTAACCTCTGGTGGAAGCTTGGAGAGAAGAAAGGAGCATTGGAATTATTCAAACAATGCCTCGAACGAGATCGAGATGATGCTTTAGTTCTATTTGAAATCAATCCAGTGTTGAAAAACGTAGCAGAATTTGTACTTTTGGCGGATTAAACACTTAGATGAAAAATTTCGAATTAACCTACATACCCAAGCGCTCGGAAAAACCGAGAGAAAAAGGATTAACAATGATGATGGATAAAGGACTTAGCCTACGACAGGTAGAGGACTTTATTGATAGCTCTGGTCATTTATGTGACATTGCTAAATTCGGATTTGGGACGTCCTTCGTTACTAACAACCTTCAAGCAAAAGTTGATTTATATAAATCAGCAGGTATTCGTCCATATTTTGGAGGAACACTTTTTGAAGCGTTTTACGCGCGTGGTATGACTGAGGACTATCTTCGAATGATCGATAAGTATGGTTTAGACTTGTGTGAGATTTCTGATGGATCAATTATTATTGATCATGATGAAAAATGTGAGCTAATTCGCAGCTTTGCAAAAGATCGTACCGTAATGTCTGAAGTTGGTTCGAAGGATTCTGGAATCATTGTATCGCCTGCAAAGTGGGTTAGAATGATGTCTACTGAATTAGAAGCCGGATCATGGAAAGTAATTGCAGAAGGACGAGAATCTGGAACTGTTGGTGTTTTTAGACCAAACGGAACAGCACACACCATGTTGATTAATCGAATTATTGCGAAAGTGGCTCCTGAAGATATTCTCTGGGAAGCACCAATCAAAAAGCAACAAGCTTGGTTCGTTAAATTATTTGGACAAGACGTAAACCTTGGAAACATTGCCCCAAATGAAGTAATTCCATTGGAAACACTTCGACTTGGACTTCGTGGAGATACATTCTTTGACTTTATGCCAGCTGATTATGCTGATCGATTGAAGCAAGTTAACGGCGAGGACGAAGAAGAGGAGGAAGGAGAGGATTAATTCCATGCCTTTTAAAAAACAGCAAGAGATTATTGGACATGCAGGCGCGATATACACGTGTGCATGTAAGGACGGATTCGTTTACACGGGTAGTGGAGATAACTACGTTGCCCGATGGAACTTGGAAACAGGTGAACAGGATAAATTTGCCATCAAATTTGATGAATCTGTTTATTCATTGGTCTTTCTGAATGAGAATCTATTGGTTGTAGGACTAGCCAATGGTCATGTTCATATATTTGACCTTGATCAGAACCAAGAAATAAAATTTTTCACGCAACACACAAAAGCAATTTTTGCGCTTGCTTTCAACGAGACAGAAAAGCAGCTTTATGTAGCCGATGCTGATGGTAACCTGTCTATTTGGGATACTGAAAAATTGAGCCTACTCATCTACTTACCACTTGATGCGGGGAAAATTCGGGACATTGTAATCAGTGAAAATGGTAAAAATTTCTGCTTGGCTTGTCAAGATGGAACGCTTCGTGTTTTCGAAAGTGGCTTTTTCAATGAGGTCAAGACCATTGATGCACACAAAAATGGAACTACTGCTTTACTCTATCATCCGAGTGATGAAAATCGATTGATTTCTGGAGGAAAAGATGCAATGTTGCGTGTTTGGGATTTGAATACAGAGAAATGTCTCCAAGAAATCCCCGCTCACAACTTTGCGATTTACAGTATTCAAGCAATTAATAGCGGGGAAACGATCGTAAGCGCAAGTCGAGATAAAACAATTAAAGTGTGGTCACAGGATTTGATATTTCAGGAACGATTAGATCTCAAAGTTGGAGGTCACAAGCATTCTGTAAACAAAATCCGTCCCTTAGATTCAAAACGTTTTGTTTCTGTTTCAGATGATAAGAAGATAATTGTCTGGGAATTAGATTAATAATTTCATACTACCGATCCTTCATTTTTCAGTGGGTATAGAGATTATTGATGACTGAATAAGAAAAGTATATTATTTCTATTGTTTATTTCCACTAGTTTTGAGTAACACTCATAAAACAAGCAACATGGAAGATAATAATCAAGTAGGAAAATGCCCATTCCCTCATGGATCAATGAAAGAAACAGCTGGAACCGGGAGAACAAATAGAGATTGGTGGCCGAATCAATTGAATTTGGGAATTCTTCGTCAGCACTCTTCACTTTCAAATCCGATGGGAGAATCATTCAATTATCGTGATGAATTTTCAAAATTAAACTTGTCAGAGATAAAAAATGACCTCAATAACTTAATGACTGACTCGCAGAGTTGGTGGCCTGCTGATTATGGGCATTATGGACCATTTTTTATCCGAATGGCGTGGCACAGTGCTGGTACCTATCGAACTTCCGATGGAAGAGGCGGTGGAGGTTCTGGATCACAGCGTTTTGCTCCTTTGAATAGCTGGCCAGATAATGGGAATTTGGATAAAGCGCGTTTGCTCCTTTGGCCGATTAAACAGAAATATGGAAATACCATTTCATGGGCTGATTTAATGATTTTGGCAGGGAATTGTGCTTTGGAATCGATGGGATTTGAAACATACGGATTCGCTGGAGGACGAGAAGATGTTTGGGAACCAGAACAAGATATTTACTGGGGGAATGAAACAGAATGGCTAGGAGATAAGCGATACGAAGGTGATCGGGAATTAGAAAATCCTCTTGGGGCTGTTCAGATGGGACTGATTTATGTCAATCCTGAAGGCCCAAATGGTATCCCTGATCCAATTGCTGCGGCTCAAGATATACGAGATACGTTTGCTCGAATGGCCATGAATGATGAGGAAACAGTTGCCTTAATCGCTGGAGGACATACTTTTGGGAAAACTCACGGTGCTGCGAGCCCAGATGAATTTGTAGGCCGAGAACCTGCCGCTGCTGGAATTGCAGAACAAAGTAAAGGTTGGAAAAACAACTTTGGAACTGGAAATGCAGGTGACACGATCACGAGTGGATTGGAAGGAGCATGGACGACCACTCCTGCGAAATGGAGTAACGATTTCTTTAAACATTTGTTTGAATACGATTGGGAATTGACCAAAAGTCCAGCGGGAGCACATCAATGGAAACCTACAAATAACGAAGGAATAGGAACCGTTCCAAATGCACACGATTCATCGAAATCACATACGCCAATTATGCTGACAACAGATTTGGCACTTCGGGAAGATCCAATCTACGCGAAAATTTCTAAGCGATTTTATGAGAACCCAACTGAATTTGCAGATGTATTTGCTCGGGCTTGGTATAAATTGACGCACCGTGATATGGGACCAGTTTCTCGTTATTTAGGCGCAGAAGTACCAAGTGAAACGTTAATCTGGCAAGATCCAATTCCAGCAAATACACATTCGGAATTAAGGCCCGATGAAGTAAATCAGTTGAAGGAAGAAATAAAGAATTCTGATTTATCGGTCCGAGAATTAGTTTCGACAGCATGGGCTTCCGCATCGACTTTTCGCGGTTCGGACATGCGAGGTGGTGCAAATGGTGGTAGAATACGATTGGCTCCTCAAAAAGATTGGACAGTTAACAATCCAAACGAATTAGCAAAAGTGGTGAAGGCATATGAATCCATTCAAAAGGGATTCAATGAACAACACTCGGATAAAGTAGTTTCCATCGCAGATTTAATCATTCTTGGTGGGGCCGTAGGAATTGAAATTGCTGCAAAACGTGCAGGAGAAGAGGTGCTTGTGCCATTTTTACCTGGAAGAATGGATGCGACTCAAGAGATGACGGATATTGAATCGTTTGACGTGCTAGAACCAAAAGCTGATGGGTTCCGAAATTTCTTGAAGGCAAAATATGCTGTAAAAGGAGAAGATCTTCTATTGGACAAAGCCCAATTGTTGACATTAACGGTTCCTGAAATGATAGTTTTGATCGGAGGGATGCGCATGTTGAATACGAATTTTGACCAATCAAATCGTGGTGTTTTTACTGCGAAAACGGAGACATTGAGCAATGATTATTTTGTCAATTTATTGGATCTGAACATACAATGGAGCGCAACTTCAGATGATCAAGAGGTTTTTGAAGGACGTGAAAGATCTACAGGCGAAGTGAAGTGGAATGGATCACGTGTAGATTTAATATTTGGATCTAATTCTGAATTGAGAGCGATTGCTGAAGTCTATGGTTGTGCAGATTCTCAACAGAAATTCATCAAAGACTTTGTGAAAGCATGGACAAAAGTGATGAATCTCGATCGATTTGATCTGAAATAGTCTATTGATAAAAATTAATATGAATGGGTGATATGAAAAGTATCACCCTTTTTTTGTTTGAGAATTGAATTAGTTCGGCCAAGTATCAATTTTCCAAGCTCCGTTTAGAGAACTCCAAGTCAATGCACTTCGATCATCATAATTGACTACTGCGCTACTATCCGTTTGCTCAGTAACTGAGAATTCTAGGGCATCACGCATTTCTGGGGTTGGTTGTTCCTGCATTAAAAGGAAAATGTCACCTTCAAACAGACATGGAGGAGGTCCAATAATTTGCTTTTTCTTGCGGGCAAATTCACGCATTTTTTCTGCACATTCTGTTGTCCAGCGTTTGTATTCAGAATCAATGAAAGCTTGAGAGAAGAATTTAGTTTCAGTTAACCAATCCGTATACTCTTTCAATTTGTTCTTATCGAGTGCATGAAATCCATTTTCTGCGCCAATACACGAACTTCTCATACGGTACAACATGCGGCTATTGTCAAAATACCAATCAAAGAACTCTTCAGAGCGTGCAATGACTGAACTTTGATCGTATTCTTTTTTCGATTTATCATCTACTATTTCCGATGAATCTTCAACAATAGGAGTGGGTTTTACTTCTGGTTCAGTTGTGCAGCTAAGTGCGAAACAAATGGTAATAATAGGTAAGATGTATTTCAACATGTTTAATTAGATTGTATGAACGATAATTCGAGTGAAAGTTACCGATTTTTCATGCAAAGAACCAAAAATCTTCGACTGGTTTTTTCTCCCATTGAGTGAGCTGTTCTAAAATCTCCTTTTTTCCATCAGGAGAGGATACAACGATCATAATTTGTGGCTTTTCAATGGAAGGAATTGCGTCAAAACGTTCCAAGATTACTCCGTAAATATCTCGTCCAATTTTATTCTCGTTGTCGCATACCCAATGGAAGGTGTCGTCATAAGATTGAAGTAGACGCGCCATGTCTTTTCCGTTTCTACCTGCACCCCATAGAACTAGTGGACGTGTTCGGTCCCGATCCAGTTCATAAAAGAAGCGCAATTTTAAATCGAAATAGCGATTGTCTTTGTATTCTTCCCACGTACGTGAAATTCGGTCTAAACGATCTCTCCAGAAATGTAAAACTTTGTCTATTCCAACGATGTTAAGTGAATGACGATAGAAACGAAAGCAGAGATCATAATCTTCTGGATAAACCAATGGGTTGAAGGCATCAACGGTGTCGAAATCTTCTTTGTGAATGATCCAACTGTGCGATGGAATAACGCATTCCTTGTATATTTCTTGGTAGTGCGAACTTGTTCTTGCGACTTCATTCAACCAGCGTTCGTATTTCAAAAATCCATCTCCAACTTCTCCCTCGTCTACAAAATGTTCCGTGCCACCAGCGATTACAGTTCCTTTTCCGTATTTCAACCATTCCTTGACCAAGACCTCAATTTTATCCAAAGGCATTCTGTCATCAGAATCCATGCGGTTGATTAATTCTCCTTGAACTTGGGCATAGGCAACTTGCAAAGTTGGAATTAACTTGGGCTTGTCGCTATCGAAATAACGTACGCGCGAATCTTGCTCGGAATAAGCTTTCAATATGGCCGGTGTTTCATCCGACGAATGATCGTTTACAGCTACTAATTCCCAGTTTTGGTACGTTTGATTGATTATTGAATCAATACACTCGTGTAAGTAAGGAGCAGTGTCCTTGACTGCCATGATGATCGAAACAAGAGGTTGATCTGTCATTTTTTTGTTTTCCATGAATTGGGAAGGTTCTTTTCGATTTCGATGTTTTCAAAACTAGGGCTTTCTTTTGATCCATTTTGGCTTACCCAAGAATACATTTCTTGCAGTCCATCTTTCAAGTTCATCACGGGCTGTGCGTTGAAAATTGTTTGAAATTTAGAATGGTCAGAAAAAGCGTGAACGGCTTCTTCTCGTTGATCCAAATGCTTCACGGAAGGTGATCGTTCCATTACTTCGCTAATAGAAGCAGCCAATTCGTTCACAGAGTTAACATGATCGCTTCCTATGTTGAACGTTTGATTGTAGGCCGCATCTACTTTAATTGATCTTGCAATGTGAGGTGCGACATCCTGAATGTGCGTAAATGCTCGACTTTGATTCCCATCTCCGAAAATTGTCAATTCTTCACCTTTCAATAGTTGATTCATGAAGATTCCAGCGACGTTTCTGTATTTGTCTCCGATGTTTTGGCGCGATCCGTACACATTGTGAGGACGGAAGATGATGGAATTTAATCCAAATAAGGTGTGTGCATTTTTTAAGTCCAATTCGACGGCAAACTTTGCAATTCCATATGGATCAACTGGGGAAGGAGCTGTTTCCTCATTCATTGGAGATTGTGCATCACCATAAACAGCAATCGAAGAAGTGAAAACAAAGCATTTTACGTCGTAATTCACAGATGCATTGATCAAATTGATACTGCCGAGTAAATTATTTTTGTAGTTGAAACGTCGGATGAAGTGACTTAATCCCTCGGCTGCATATGCCGCTAAATGATACACATAATCGAATTGATGTGTTTCAAATAATTCCTTGACCAATGTTTCATTCGTAATTGAGCCTAAAACAAATTGCGCATCTGAATGTACATTCGATTTAAAACCTCCTGAAAGATCATCGAGCACTACGACCTGATGTCCCATTTTTAGTAATTCATCGATAACATGTGAACCGATAAACCCAGCTCCACCAGTAACGAGCGAAGTCAATTTAGAATTTGTCATTGTCTAAAATATCCGAATCTTTTTGTGCCTTCTTTTTCTTGTAATTTTTAACAAGAACTACAACAACACCTACTACTAATCCAATTATTGCGCCTGGTATCATGTTCCTAGGTATTGATGAGTTTCAAAAATAACAATATTCACAGGATTAATCAGGGCGAATGAATGTTATAGGCAAACTCGAGCGACATCTTACAGGACCATATTGATCACAAGCAGGTGTCCATTTTGGCATTTTTTGAACCAATTCGAGCATGAACACATCGGCCTCTTTGGTAATGCTTCTTCGAACTTCAATATTGCTGAGTGTGCCATCCTTTTCAACAACAAATAGGACATAACCTAGTTTGTTAAAGCTTGAATCTGCCCAATTATCAGGAATGTGCTTTCCAAAGTCTTCATAATAATGTTTGAGTGAATCTATCCCACCAGGAAATTCAGCAGGGCATTGAATGAAAAGGATCGTAGTGCCATCTACAATTGGTTTTAGCGAAATTTCAGGAAGTGGAATTTGGGGAGGGGAAGCAATTTGTGAAATCGATTGAAAACAATTAAAAATAAGAAGAACCAACATAATTTTCATATCCGTGAGCGCACAATAACCACTCCAAACATCGAGATTTGACTTGCTACTAAAGATTATTCACCATTTATCCTAATATGCATAGCGTTTGTAATTTAATGCAAATTAGTTCTTTCATGAAGTCGTAAATTGTAAATGGAAAAATTGGTCCTTTTGGATCACTAATGAAGTAACCAAAAACGAGCAGATGCTTTAGCATCAAAAAATCGGACGTCAGTTTGATTATTAATAGTAAAAATTAAGAAAATGAAAAAAATTGCAGGAATTGTCGCATTGATATCGACGGTTGTATTGACAAGTTGTGGAGGAGCAGATTCGGACACTTCACCATTCGTAGGGAAGATTGAATTCAAAGCGAACGGAATGGGGATGAGTACCAAGGGATCTATAACAATGGATGCTGAAAATGAGAAAATGACTTACCGCGTTGATGCCTTGGAGAAATTGATGGGTATGGACATGGCAATGATGGTGGACATGAAGAACAAGATGACCTACACAATTTGCGCTAGCAAAGGGTTCTACATGGAAAGTCCAATGAAAGAAAATGAGTTGAAAGGAGAACTTCCAAGTCAAGAGGAAGTAAAGAAAATTAAGGAAGAGTTTTTCTCTAAGTTGAAGAAGACAGGGAAGACGGAAGTCCTTAATGGTTTGACGTGCGATGAATATGAGTTGAAAGAGGAAGCTGAAGGTGTTGAAAGCGCAACAATTTGGGTGAGTAAAACAATGTTGGATCGAATGACTGCAAATTGGTCAATGATGGCTGAACTAGAAAAATTAGGTGCAGGAGAAATGATGATTGGGTTTCCAATGAAAGGTTCTTTCATAGCTAATGGTAAATCTGGATCGTTTGAAGTAACTAAAATTACTGAAGGTAAAGATGCTCTTGAAGATTTCGATCTTTCTAAAATGAAGAAGTTGAGTCAGAAAGAGTTTTCAAAGGAAATGATGGAAAGCTCAGCAATTGGAAACATGATGGAAAGTATCAAAGACATGGAAGAAAAGGGTGTTTTTGAAGATTTGAAAAAAGATCTGGATGGTTTGAAAAATCTTGATTTGGAAGGCTTGAAAGATCTCGATATTGATACGAAGGAAATTGAAAAAATGATAGAGTCGCTTAAATAAGTTCTCTAGGTTAAGATTGCGCTCATTCTGTTCCGATATTTGTTGGAATCGGGATGAGCGTTTTTTTTTATCTAAAATTCTGGTGTAGATTCAATTGTCATCATTTCTTTTGTCTCTGGATGCTGGAAAGTGATCGAAGCGGCATGAAGGTGTAACCTATTCGCTTTGGAGCCATACAAATCATCGCCAAGAATTGGAGTATTCAAGCCCAATGAATGAGCTGCATGAACACGTAGTTGATGTGTTCTGCCCGTGATCGGATGAAATTGAATCCGTGTATTACCGTCTTCATTCGACATTACTTTCCATTCAGTTTGAGCAGGTTTCCCATGTTCGAAACAAACGAGCTGTCGTGGACGGTCATCAATATCCGTTCTTAGTGGTAAGTCAATTGTTCCAGAATCTTCATTTAGTGTGCCTGCCAGTAAAGCAACATATGTTTTCTGAATTTGTCGATGAATAAATTGAAATTGAATGTACTTATGGGCAGCTTTTGTTTTTGCGAGTAATAGAATTCCAGAGGTTGCCATGTCCAAACGGTGAATAATGAGTGGACCCGTTGCGGCAGGATATTGATGTTGAATTCGGGTGTAAACAGAATCCTTAATTGTTTTACCAGGAACAGAGAGGAATTCTGAGGGCTTATTCACTACTACAATGTGATCATCTTCAAATAGAATAGGCAATGATTTTCCATCCGCGGGGTTTTCCAACAATGGGTTTTCATCAACCTCTAATCCTTTCAACATATGTCCTAAAATTGGTTCACATTTCCCACGACAAGAAGGGTAGAAGTGACCGTGTTTTCGAATTTCTGATTTAGGTGATGTTCCCCACCAGAATTCAGCTAGGGCAATCGGAGTTAGTTGATGCTGATACGCGTATTGCATTAGTTTAGGTGCGGCGCACTCACCAGCTCCAGAAGGTGGGTCTTTTTGAACTTCTTCCTGAAAAATAGTCCACAAACTTTTCTCATCTCCATGATAATTCAAGAAATGATAAGCATCGAAAAGTTGCTTTTGAAGATCGTTGGATTTGAGCTTTCTCGCTTTTTTTAATGAAGCGATTTCATCTGAAAACAGATCAACTTTTACTTTTTGCCTTGCAATTTTTTCATTCCAATGATTCGTCGTTTCAGTCAATACGAATTTATCTTTCAGGCTCTCATTGATAATTTGTTTTTCAATTTCTGCTGGAAGAACTCCATTGTTTTCCTCAATTGACTGTAGCTTTAATTCTTTTCGTGATTTTCGATTGGATACGCGAAGTAATCGTCGCTCTTCTATTTCGTTTTTGGCGATTTCTTCCAGTTCAGCAAGAACTGATTTCGCTTCGTGATAAATTTCCGATCCTTCTAATTCTCGCGTACGAGTATTTATTATGTTTAATTCTGCCGCCCCAACATTGAAAAAGCTATTCTCAGCTAACATATCAAATACAGGTGGCACGAATCCTTTGTGGTGATTTCCATTGGCCATTTTCCCGGAGAAAGCAGATAAATAACCAAGCTCACCCTGCTCATTTTTCACAACAAGCACACCAAACATTTTCCCGATTTCTTGTCCATCCATCTTTTCATCCAAACCAAAATTGTGAACCCAATCAGTTTGATGAATTAAGTGTTCTTGCAATTGCTCCGCGGCACGAATCGCTATTGGATGAGGTTCGTAATAGAATGGAAATGTAAATTTTTCGGGCAAAGAAATATCTTTGACAATCGAATTAAAAGGAAGAAAATACGGTGATTCCGAGCTCATGGGCGCGAAGGTACTAGGATTTCATTCGAAATGCAATTTCATTCCTTCATGCGTAGCATTGAAACCTAAATCTTCGTAGAATCGAATGGCGTCAGGTCGTTGTTTGTCACTAGTTAATTGAAGTACGTGGGCTTTCCGTTCTTTGGCACGGTCAATTGCCCATTCGAACAATAATTTACCTATTCCAAGGCCACGTTTGTCTTTTCTAATTCTTACTGCTTCAATCTGGGCTCTGATTCCTCCTCGATAGGTGAGGTATTGAATGAAGGAAAGCTGAAGTGTTCCGATTACTTCGGAGTTTTCATCCTCCATGACCATGAGTTCTTGGTTTTCATCGGATTGGATTCTTTCGAATGCATCGAGGTATTCTTTTGGTAATGGAACTTGAAAAGATTCGCGTTTCTTCCCCAGAAGATCATCGGCAAGCATTTCCACAATTGATTCAAGATCTTCTTTTTCGGCCTTTCTAATATTCATAAATGACAATTTCGCAATATATCTATTTCGCAATATTGCGAAATAGAAAATTAGCAATTTATCCTTGAGTTATTGCCGATTTTGAACACACTCGTGTAATTCTTAATGCTAACCGATTGGAATTCCTTCAATTCTTTCTAAGAAAGATGATTTATACGTTCTTCCCAGAGGTAATCTAAAATCATTCACTTTTACCGTATGGCTATTGTAGGATTCAATACACTGCTTGTTAACCAGGGTTGATTTATGAATCCTTACAAATAATGATGAATACTCGTTATGAAATTCTGTAAGTGATTTACGGATGAAGTGCTTTTGACCATTTGTAATGTGAAGATGAATATATGCCCCATCAGCTTGAATGTGGGTGATCTCAGAAAGGATTACTTGTTGTTGCATGCCTTTATTTGTAAAGGAGAAAGATTGATCTTTGTTCAGTGCAATTTGGACATTTGCGTAAATGGACGAATTCACAAAAGGCTTGAGAATATATCCGGATGGATTGGTATCCTTTGCCTTGTTCACTGTTTTTTCGTCTGCATTTGCCGTGACATAAATATGGGAAAATGAATATTTTTTCTCAAACCATTTGATGAGGTCAATTCCATCCAAAGTACTCGTTTCCCCCAGATTAATATCCATGAGGACGAGGTCGTAACGAGTTTGCTCAAATAGTTGTTTCATTTCATCGAAATCCATTGCTATGTCAACAAATTTGTATCCGTATTCATTCAGAATCAAACGCAAGTTTTCAGCAATAATTTGCTCATCTTCTACAATTAATAGCTGCTTATTAGAAGTCATAGTTCTACCTTTCTTTCGTGTTAATTGTTAACTCGGTTGCAAATAACCCTTCTCGATAATATCGTACAATTGTTCCTCGTAATTGCTTCGTCAACGATTTAACCAAAAATAATCCGAGTGATTTTTTCAGTGTACCTGTATGAACCTGCTCATCAAATCCTAGACCTGAGTCAGCAACAGTTAAGACCAAATTTTCATCTCGAAACTCAAGAGACAGATGAAGAACGTTTTCTTGCTCTTCTTGAAAACCATGCTTAAAACTATTCGTAAGCAATTCGTTCACAATTAATCCCAAAGGCACAGCTTTAGTTATCGACAGTTCTGTGTCTTCAATATTCAATGAGAAATTTACCTTACGCGATTCGATATGATTGCTGCGTTCAATATATTCGATTAATTCCTCTAGATAACTTTTCATACTCACATGCTCCATGTTATCCGATTGATATAGCTTTTGATGAATAAGGGACATAGAATAAACGCGTGCTTTGCTCTGAGAAAGAACTTCCTTATTCTTATCATCCTTTGTAGTTGCTACCTGTAAATCCAATAGACTTATCACAATCTGTAGGTTGTTCTTTACACGGTGATGAATCTCTTTCAGGAGTATTTCTTTTTCACCCAACGATGCATTCAATTCGGCTGTTTTACTTCGTACGAGTAGCTCTAATTCTTCTCTTGTTTGACGTTCAAGTCGTTCTTTTTCTTGTCTTACCAAGGAGTACTTATGCCCCAAGGCAAATGAGAGTAATATCACCTCCATGAAAGTTCCAATGTGCATGAAGTATTTCGTAAAGTCATTATGTGGGATAATATCCACTGTTTTCAATGCAAATACGATTATTCCAGCTAAATAGAAACTCCAAGCAATCGTAAAGTATAAAGCGATCTTGTTTCCTTTAATTAAGCTGTATAACGCGGATGAGAAGATAATTATGGAGAGCCCAATTACCTCAGTAATATTTACAATTCTAGAAAGGTAATCTAGTTTTAGCAGCTCCAAACTTATGCTGAAAAGTGAGAAAGCAATCCCAAACATCAATAAATAATAGAAGGTCTTACTGGTCTTCTTTATTTCTAAGAATCGAATGGTAAACCAACAGGAGAAAAGCCCTGTAAATGCCATGATAATAATAGGGAAGCGCAAGGAGAATTCTGGAGATTCGGGACTTAAGTAGGGAATGAGAAAACCATAAATATATCCTTGAGATAGAACCGCCCCTAAAAGGGCAAGTACGTATAAAATATAGCTAAAGTCGCGGGTGCTGAAATAGAGAAACAAGTTATAGATCCCCATAAGAAGCATGCCTCCAATTAATAATCCAGCGATCAAATAGGTTGTCACGCGATCATTATTAAAGGATTCTTTGGATTTAGCTTTCACACTTACAATCATCGACCACCTGCTGTTTACTTTAAAATAAATGTCAGGGGACGCTAATTGATTCGTCGGCACTTCAAATGCCGGCAGATAATGATGGAGCTTGTTTTTCGAATGAGGATAGAAGATTCCAAGTGTTTCTCGTATGTTTTTATTGTTTTTTAAGTCATACGAAATAGTAACACTGTCACAATAGTGATTTGTCATCTCAAAAACTGCCTGAGGAGGAAGGTTGTTTCCTTTTACGTTTACTTTCACCCAAACAGTACTTTTGGTGATCCCTAAGTTGACCACATGTTCTGGTACGAGTTGGAATTTCTGGTTCTGAATTGATTCAAATGAATATTCCGAGTTAATGTCTTCAAAATAGGACATTTCAAAATCCAAATTGGATTGCGAAAAACTGCTTTGAACCCACGTGAAAAGGGTAAGTAGAATTAGCAGTAAAAACCTCATGGTTGGATGCATTCAGTGAATATTAGCAGAGATTCAAACATACAAAAATCGGTTGGTATTCATTAGACGGGAGGAAGTTTATTATGCTATTTGATTCTTGTTTTGTTAACATTTCTGTTTCTTAGATGGTCTTTTTTATGTCATTCGTTACAAAATTGTGTCGTTCAGGTCCTTTTTTTTGAATGCGTAATCTCCATGTATATATTGGCTCTGAAAATAGTTAGAAGTGGCGATTCAATCAGAATCAAAGCAAATAGTAAAAGGCGATACCTGAAAAGCCTGTAATGAATAGAGTAGGGATATAAATTGAAGAAGTTATGAGTGGAGATTGGGACTGGATAGATCCGCGGAAAGTGGTAACTAAAGTCGTTAATATTGGTGGAGATGTAATAAAAGTAGTCACGGACATTAAAGGGGATCTTGAAAATGAGGCAAAAAAACAAGTAGAAAATGTTTTAGATAAAGCCAATTCATTGGCTAATTCAGCTGCGGATACTGCTGAAAGTGGTTACACATGGACGAAAAATGCTGCATCAGATAGCTATGATTGGACTAAAGATGCAGCAGAAGATAGCTATGACTGGACTTCGCACAAGGCAGAGGATGGATATGATTGGAGTGTAGATACGTTAAAGGAAGTTGAAAAACTGGCAGGAGAAGGATATGATTTAGCAAGAAATGCCGCTGAAAAATTAAACGACCTTCTTCCATTTGCAAGAGTAAATCGCTCTAATTGGATGGGCTCTTTAAGCGATAATACGATGCTTACCGATATGTCTATTCCTGGAACACATGATTCTGCTTGCTTTAATCCTGTAACAGGAGCTGTTATGGGACAAACGCAAATGGATTCATTTTATGTGCAGTTAATGTCTGGTATTCGCTTTTTCGATATCCGAGGAAGAGATGATCTTTCAATTACTAGTCATGATTTTGTTCTCACTCATGACAAGTACCTGCCTCAACCAATAACATTTGTATCAGTTTTAGCAGAAATGTTACTATTCCTAAAATTGAATAATGACGAAACAATCATTATTCAACTTAAATCGGATGCGGGTTCTGTAGCTGGCTTGGATAAAATATCACATCAAGTAATGGTTGATTTTGGCTTGGATAATTTCGTGCTAGAGAGTTCTCTTAGTAATGTTAACCTTAGGAAAGCTCGAGGAAAGATCGTTGTCCTTAATAGATTTAGCAAGGAATCTAAAACAGGAGGGATGTATATAGCATATGAAGATAATCGATATACAATTGATGAGAAAAAGAAAGGAAGTCAGTCAAAGACGGTAAGAACGTGTCTCATTCAAGATTTTTATGATGTTAGCGTTGGAGATAAACAAACTCGAATTCGAAATTTTTTCGATAACTATAATTGTTCGAGCGAACAGCGATTAAGAATCAATTTTTTAACTATTGGAGCTGAATTCAGTGTTACTCGGATTTCTCCTCTTGTTTCAGCAACCTTGACGAATTTTGCATTCGTTCGGTATTTAAGAAAGAACAGCAAAAAATACGCTGGTGTGTTCATGTTAGATGCGGTAGGTTTGACAAAATCAACAGACGAAATTATTGCGCGTGTAATTAATAATAACAAGTAATGCTCTGCTAAAAGTTGACACTTGCTAAAAATGCCTCTGGAAACGGAGGCATTTTCTTTATATCCTTGTAAATAGGATTCATTTTTTTGCTAAAGCACCAAAAACTAAGATATGGATACCTTGAGTCTTTGCCTTTGAAAATAATTCCCCGTGACTTTATCAAAAGATTGACCAGAAAGAGGGAAAAAGAAATGCTCGATTTTGCTTTTATGGCAACGTTAATGGTGCCTTAGTTCGTGTTCTCGTTCGTTTTTGAATGTTGAACTTTAATTCTTCCATCTTACCCAATTCCGAAGTGATCGGATTGCTATTGTTCTTCAAGAATTCTTTTAAAATGTAGTTGGAGAACTCATTTTTGTTTTGGAGCAATTCACTTAACTCAAAATCGGTGTCGTCTCTATTTAATATTACGAGACCCGTAAAATCTTCCGCAACTGCTAAGCGCATCGAAACCAACAAGATGTCATTGTACTTCTCAAGTAGTGTCTTTATTTTTTCTTGCTGATTCTCGGTCATTCCTTGTTGTTTGTATCGCGCAAAGATAAATCTATTTCAAGCTACCCCTGAATGCAAAAACAAGATCTTATTAAGAATTACACTTGTATAATTATTCTTTTTTCTTTCTCAGGAATTCTTAAGGTTCATAACATGGATAAATAAGCCAAATTGAAAAGTGATCAATAAGATTAAATTACCCAACAATGTGCCGAAAGAAGATCAAAAATCAGGTATATATACGGTAACATTCCTACACCATATTTTTTAAATTTACCAGATCATTAAAACTAACCACTATGACAGAAAATGAAATAAATCACATAGCAATCTATCCACCGGTAGGAATTGCGCGAATAGGAAATTCACCTGAACATTTTTTAGCTTCAGATTTACCTGGAGAGTCTGAAGTACCCACAAAAGGCTACAAGGACGAGAAAGGGCGAATTAAAAAGGAAGTTGCTCGATTTAGGGTTTACGCTTTTAATGCTGCAGGAGAAGTAATAAAAGAAATAACTGCAAACGATGCCCAAATTGAATGGCGAGCAGAAGTTGCTAATGTTAAAGCGGCCTGGTATGAGTTCAATAACGCATTGGATTTAGGGAGGAAATTCGGTATCCCATCTATTCGTAGAAATAACACTGTAGTCGGTGGCTATAGAGAACAATTGGCCATAATACCAAGTGCAATTGCTATTTCAGGTAAAAACACGAATGAGCCCAACATTGTTGAAACAGATAAAAAGGGAGACGATTGTCTTCCTATAACAAATTGGATTTACGATGAGACTTACAGTTTTGATGACGGTAAGTTTTATGGGAAAAACGTGGATTTAGGGCATCTACAAACTGACTCTGATGGAAGACTATTGTTTTTTGCTGGAGATGGAGATGCTGAATCAACTGATAATATGCCGATAACGACATTTGCCAATAATAATGGTTGGCATGATGATACGTGCGATGGTGTTATTAGAGCGACAGTTACTATTGATGGACAAGAGTTTGAGGCAAAACCAGCAATGATAGCCGTTACTCCTCCAAATTTCGGACAAGGATTATATGGTGTTGTAACCATGAATGATGTTGTTCAGAATTTGTTTATTAATGAAATGGGGTATCCAAATCCTTCTGAAGGCGGCGTAGAATTTTGGCGCGACATTTACCCGATTTTGGAACGAATGAGCAATACACAATGGGTAAATGAAGGCTTTTTTATGTTGTTTGGTCAAAACTCGCCTTCTGATTTTACAAACCCAAAGATCTCGAATATTTTAAAAAGCCCTTCAGACGAATCTAAATCGGCGAGAGAAAGAGTTTTTGAGTGGTTTAGAAACCCTGAATCGACAGAATACACACCCGCGAAAGTCCCTCCATTTTATGGTGATGGTTTTGACGATTTCAAAAAAGTTGCAATGGTTGATTTACCGATTACCGTAACTCAATACGCACGATTGGAAAAATGGTCGAAAGGAATCTTTGAAACGGGTGAACCTTTACAAAAAACATCATTTGATAGCCTATCACTCGCAGATCAAATAAATGCATTAAACCAAGCGCCACTTGAGGATTGTTTAGGAGGTCCATTTCATCCTGGAATTGAATTAACCTGGACGATGCGTGTCAAAAAGATGTGGAATGAGCCTTATCGACTTAATGTTCTTCCTGAAGGTGAGTCTATACAACTCGATTTTGGAGATATTCTAACGTCTGAAATTGCTCTATCCTCAGATGGACCATGTTCAGTTAATGGCCCTGGATCGTTAACAAGATGGATGGGGGTTCCTTGGCAAACAGATGAAGCGAGTTGTTTATCAGGTTATACTGTTTCGAACTACCTTCCATTGCCTTCTTTTTGGGCGGCACGTGTTCCCAATCAAGTGCTTAGTGAAGATGCTTATCTAAGAATGCAAGCGGGTAATGTAAACATTGCTCAACGTTTAAAGCACTTTGACTACAGACAAGATTGGTTACGTGATATTGAAGCCGATCACCTACAGAGACTAGAGAACATGGTTGAAGAGTGGAATCATTTGGGAATTATTACGAAGCAAACTAAACCTATCACAAACAATTCGGACGGATACCTTCCAGAAGTTTCATGGGTAGAAATGGGTAGAAATTTTGCGGAAGATGATGCTGATCAAACATTTGCACAAGTACTGTATGCCGAGGGCGATAAAGACAGTATTGTAATAGTGAAAGATGATGATGAGAAAAGCGTAGTTGGAATCAAGTATTTAGTGACTAGTTTAAAACATGCTTCTGAGAAAGTGTTAGATAATGTTAGAGAAAATAGAACGAGCAGTACTCGAAAAAGAAAGACTTTGAAACGTGGCGAACGATAAACAAGACTTTCAAGTCGTAATAATTGGTGGCGGTCCTGCGGGGATCGCCACTTCTTTGACCTTAACATCTAGAGGGATCTCAAATTGCATCGTGGAAGCGGATGCAGAACCAACGCGAAAATCTGGAGAAGCAATTCCTCCAAACGCAAAACCTCTTTTGAAAAAGCTGGGCATCTTTCATTTGCTTGAAGATCCTAAGCATCTCATTTATTATGGGAATGAAAGTAGTTGGGGGACTGATAAACTAGAACAAGAAGAATTTATTCAGGGAATTTATGGTTCAGGCTATTTATTGGATCGTTTACATTTTGAAAAACAACTCCGGGCTCACTTAAAGACAAACGACGGAGTTCTTTTTATGGGATACAGGCTCAGAAAAGTCGTTAGAGATGGACAAGGGATTCAGGTAAATATTAAAAAGGACAAGGATGAAGTCTTATTAACTACACGATACATTGTTGACGCTACCGGACGAAAAGCTTCTGTTTGTAGCCATCTAGGAATTAAAAAACAAGCCATTGATTCTCAGTTTGCAGTAACATTTAAAGCCCTTTTGAATGAACAAATAGCACACAAGATTTGTGTGGAAGCTACCGAAAATGGTTGGTGGTACGCTGCTCCGCAACAAGGAAAGGAACTGATGATTATGTTCTTTACCTTGAAGCAATTGATTCCGAATAAAAGTGAAGTGGCTGATTTTTTGAAAAAAGAACTCGATAGTAGCCTGCATCTTTCTAAACTTCTACAAACAGCAAAGCTCGATTTAACACACGTGAAAATTATGCCTTGTGGAACAAGTCGTTTGGATACAGCCTATGGAGAGAATTGGTTGGCCGTAGGAGATGCCGCCTGTTCCTATGATCCAATTTCATCGTATGGAATTACATCCGCCCTTGGATCGGGACTATATGCTGGGCATGCCTTAACCGATGCGCTCGCTAATAAGAAGGACGCAATGCTCACCTACCAATTTATTATGGAAACAACGTTTCAAGAATATATGGAAAGACTGATGGTGCATTATGATCTTGAAAAAAGATGGGCGAAGAGTGTTTATTGGAAAGATAGATTCCTCCAGACAGAAGCTATTACTAGAGATTTCAACCAGTCATAGTCAGTTTTACTGAAATCTATGGCGGCTCTTCTTAATAGTTATGCACTCCCTCTTTTATCAAAGAATAAAGTCTAATTCTCCACCTGCTCAAACAACAACTTAACATTCGGATCGTAGATCATTCCAGTAATTACTTTTTCAGTGTCCAGAATGAATACCACTTTATCTCTTGAAATTTCGAAGACTTTGGTTTCGCTCGTTCCGTCATCATAATTGAACTTAATTTCCAACTTAAAATCAAAAATGAAGCCTTTTTGAACCTGATAAAATTTTAATACCTGTTGCTTACACGTTGATTTATACTTGATTTTCAGTTTCGGTTGCCCAGATTGATACAACCACTGATGGAAGAACTTGTTCAAATCCAAAGATGTCAGAGATTCCATTACCTCTTGAAAATCGCTTGTACTCGCGTTGTTGTATTTGTATTTCTCGTAATAAGCTCGGACTCCTGTCCAGAAGATTGAATCCCCAACTTCATTTCTTAACATGTGTAAGAACCATGCGCCTTTCTGGTAGGAGTGAGGGTTTAGCAAATCCATGAGTGACTCGTACGTCGTGTCAACAACCGGATGTTTGTACCCTTTCGAAAATTTAATCACGCGATTTCGCTCTCCAATCAGGCGTTCATTCATCATTTCTGTCCCGTATTTATTTTCGAGATATAAGTCTGTGAAATACGTTGCAAATCCTTCGCTCAACCAAAGATGCTTCCAATCTGATTCACTTGCAGAATTTCCAAACCATTGATGCGCAATTTCATGAGCAATGAGATTCTCCATTTTTTGCTCTCCCGTTACTGCGCCTTCATCGTAAAAAATATTTCCAGCATTCTCCATGCCGCCAAATTGCGTTGTCGATTGAACATTTGCCAATTTTTCAAAGGGGTAAGTGCCAATATTCGCAATGAAAAAATCAATGACTTCTTTGGCTACGGCCATGTCAGCAAAGCCGTTTTCTGAATCTTTGGAGTATGCCCAAGTGGATAAAATGAAATCGTGTTTGTTTTCTAATTGTTCCACATCGAATTCTGCGAGGCCAATGACCATTACTTTTGTCGGGAGCTCAATGTTCGATTCGTAGGAATGAATATTTTTGAATTCCGAGTATTTCTCAACGGAAACTAATTCACCCGTTGCGATGCAATCGTATTTTTCAGGAGCAATTACAGTAAACTTCATCTTCGCCTTGTCGGATGGATGATCGACACATGCGAACCACTGTCTCGCGCGATTCGGCCAGTTGTCTCCAAAAAAGGTGCGTTGACCAAACTTGTTTTCTCCAATGATCATTCCTGTTTTTGGAATTCCGGAATAGTGAATTGTAAGATTAAAAACAGTTCCTTTTGTGTTGATATTCGGAGTAATCCACAACGTGTCATTTTGATGAGAGTAGGTGAGGGGATTCTCTAGGTCAACGACAGCACTAATGACTTTCATTCCGTGTCCATTATTGATAGAGGCAAGGTCCAAGTAAAACTGATCGCAGTCTTTTAATAGCTGAATGCTTACGATTTCTTTCACATGGATTGAATCGTTATTGTCATTAAGCTCTATTTGCACATCGTAGTTTAAAACGTCGATTTTGTCAAGTTGATCTTGAGCAAATACAGTGAAGAAGGATGTGATAAAAAGAGATGCTAATAGTTTATTCATAACTGATTATTGATCCTTAAAATTAGTGTTTGTTCCCGACAATCATACCTAGAGATACTATTGAAATCAATAAGGGATTCTCTTGAGTCTATCAAAATGAAGTCTGATGGAGCTGGGTATCCATACTTTTCGCAAACCTGTACACTTATTGATCAATTACTTTTGGCTACTCCTCGTCTAACTCTACTTAATTGAGTCGGGGTAATGCCCAAATAGGAGGCGATGTGGTATTGAGGAATGAGCTGTTCCATAGTGGGGAACTGAGTTTTAAAAAGGTGATAACGTTTGTCAGCATTTAGTAAAACTATTTCTAATTCTCGTTGCTCCTTTTGTATAAAGGCTCGTTGGAAAAGAATTCTGATCATTCGTTCCAAATCAGGGTGTTTGTTGTAAAGTTGGGTTAGCTTCGAGAAATCAGCTTCCCATAATTCACAGTCGGTTAGTGCTTGTTGAATAATCTGATTGGGCTGTCCTGAAACCAAAGAGGAAATACCACCGATAAAACAGGGAGCTTGATAAAAATGTTTATTGTACTCTTTACCTTCATTATAGATAAAAAAGGCTCTCATTATTCCACTTTCTAGAATGCCGACTTTTTTAGCGATGATTCCATTATCAATGAAAATTTCATCTTTTTTTAGTTTTTTGAATGTGAAAATTGCCTCTAGTTCTGTAATTGTTTTGTTTGATATTGGTGAAACGGAATTGATATATTCGATTACTTTCTTCATTCTTGTTCTATCATTATTATGGCAATACACTATTCTGCTAAATAACAGTCGGCTCTCTTTACAAAACTACTTCCGATTCGGACAATAATATAATATTGGGCTATGACAAAGGTGTGACAAAGAGAATCTTGAGAAGATATAACTCACTGTTTATTAAGTTTTTTGGAGTTTATTTGTGAGCATACATTTTGGGAGTACTAAATATTTTGAACAAATTTAATCAGATTCTCTGGTTTCTTCACCTCAAATGAATTGGAAGTATCCCAAATACAATTGATCGTATACCTGCAGTTCTTTTTAGTGTGATGAGCTCAATCGGTAGATTAAACCACCCAAAATATTCAGTACTTACGGCAAATGTTTGTTATCCGCATAGTCCAAATGAAATCATGGTTGAAGCTTCTAATTGGAGAATTATGCAATACTATAAATGGATTCATTCAGTAAAATTCATCTGTTTTTTGAAGCCTCTTTTATTATTGAGTTAAAAAGCCTTTCGGCCGATTTATACTTCAATACTTGAGAAGGTTGACCAGACCAGAATGCAACATAGTTTGTTTTTTTTTGTGCAATGAAAGCCTGATTCAATGATTTTAAAAAATTACTTTGAATGGGGTATGGCGCTATTCGTTCATTGTTTGATGTTTCAAAATCTCTAGATAGATCATTTGATATGGCCCTAGCCAATCTTCCAGTATACACTTTTGTGAGATCGGTTTTTATTGGATCGCTAGAAAGCAGTTTGGATTTATGAATGCTTGAAGCATTMGATTCATTTGTWGCCAGAAAAGCCGTCCCAATTTGAGCTGCAGAAGCGCCTAGTTTTAGTACATCTGCRACATCTMGGCCATTAGAAATTCCTCCAGCCGCAATTACAGGAATRTTGACGCTGTCAACTAGTTGRTGAATTAASGTATGCGTRYTAGTCAATGAATCCTCYGCGGRTTTMTTAAAAGAAGCACGGTGTCCACCTGCCTCAGATCCRGAAGCAATAACCAAGTCGATTCCAGCTTCTTCTATCAGTACGGCTTCTTCTAAAGTCGTTGCAGTGGCCATGGTAATTATACTCCTTTTCTTCATGTCACTAATCACTTCTTTTGATGGTACTCCAAATATAAAACTGGCAACTGGTGGAGCAGCGGTTAATATGGCTTCTACTTGCAATTCGAAAATTTCAGTTCTTGCTATTGGCTTATCAGGTAGTGGCACCTTCATTTTCTCAAAATATGGTTTGAAGGTGGCCTTTAGTAGATCAAAATCTGAATCACTAAAATAATCTACTGGATCTTCCTTCATGGGCACCCAAAGATTTAGTGCGTAAGGAGATTCAGTTTGCCTCTTTATTTCTTTGTCAACTACCAATATCTCATCTGGGGAATAGGAGTTCAGTCCAAATGAACCCATCCCTCCAAGATTAGATACTGTAGTAAGCAATTTGACGGAAGAGAATCTTCCGCCAAATGGTCCTTGAATAATTGGATACTTTATCCTAAGTAATTCGGTTGCTTGTGTTTTATTCCACATGTGTAAATACTTTGCTTACAATTTTCCATTTCCCATTTTCCAAAGTCAATGAAAGAAAATCATAATAGTTATAGCCGAGCATGGGAACATGGAGTTTTGTAGTTGCAACATTGCCTAATATTTCTATCCCCAGTATTTTCATCTTGAATTCTTCTCCCATATCAGCTGGACTTTTTCTGCTTTTGACGCCATCTATATAATCTGCTAAGGTTTTGAAGTATGGTGTTCCATTAATATCCCCGAAAAGTAGTGCCTGAGGATGAAAAACTTCTTTTAGCTGAACTTCGTTACCGTTATATATGCCTTCAAAATAATTTTGAATAAGCGTTTGTATTTCTTCTGATTGTTTATTGAACATGATTACATTTTTTTTAATTTTTCGATCAATAAATCAGCTACTAAACTTGCCGATTGTGGATTTTGACCTGAAATCAATAAACCATCTGATACTGCAAAAGGAGACCAATCAGCTCCTTTTTCATAAATGGCGCCATTCTGTATTAACATGTCTTCTATTAAAAATGGAACGATAGAAGTAAGTCCAACGGCAGCTTCTTCACCATTGGTAAATCCAGTCACCTTTTTTCCTTTTACCAGAGCTTGTCCTTGTTTATCTTTCACGTTTAGTAAGGCAGCAGGAGCATGACATACAAAGGCAATTGGTTTGTTATTGTTGTAAAAGGATTCTATTAATTGAATCGAGTTCGTGTCATTAGACAAATCCCAAAGCGGACCATGTCCTCCTGGATAAAAGACCGCATCGTAATCTTCATGATTCACTTTACTCAATTTCACTGTTTTACTGAAGATCCGTTGTGTTCTAGAATCACTGTAGAACCGCTTGGTTGCTTCCGTCTGAAAATCAGGCGATGTACTTTTAGGGTCAATTGGTGGTTGGCCTCCTTTTGGAGATGCAATTACGACTTTTACTCCTTGATCAACTAGGTTGTAATAAGGTGTTGCAAACTCTTCGATCCAAAGCCCTGTTTTTTTATCAGTATCTCCCAGTTTATCATGGGAAGTAACTACGAATAGAACTTTTAACTTTTTTGAATTTTGGGAATAGGTAATGTTACTGAGGGCAAGAATAATTCCGACTAATGTGATTTTTACTAAATTTTTCATGTTGTTTTTTATTATTGATAATTAAATTGAGTGTCCAACAGTATGACCACCAGCTATATTTATGGTTTCACCTGTTACAAAGTCTGCAGTAGCTAAATAGTAAGCTGCTTCTGCAACTTCATTTACTTCTCCAATTCTGTTTAATAAATGCAATCCAGCCAAACTGTCTGCATCTTCAACGCCCATCTTTGCTTGCAATGGACTTCTAATAATTCCTGGGGCGATTGTATTGACCTTGATATTGTTTTTTCCAAATTCTGCAGCCAATTGTCTCGTTAAAGCATGAATAGCCGCTTTACTTGATACAGGAGCTGTTGCAGGGAATCCTCCAATTGCATGATCGACCAATACTGTTCCTATGTTTATGATCGACCCGCCACCTTGCGTTAGCATTTGTTTTATTGCGGCTTGTGAGGTGAAAAAAGTACCTTTTAGATTGATGTCAATGAATCTATTAAGGTCTTCATCTTCAACATCTAGAAATGGCTTGGGTTCGAATGCTCCAGCATTGTTAATCAGTACATCAACAGAGTTGAATTTTCTCAAAGCTAAATCCGTTAGATTCTGTCCCGTTTCTCGCTTGCTTATATCCCCCGCGAAATAGACAGCATTTGAAGGGGAACCAAACTCTTCGTATGTTTTCTTTAAGTTCTCTTCATTGGAAGAATTCATAACGACATTACTTCCTTTTTCTATAAAGTGTTTTGCAATTGCTTTTCCTATTCCAGATGATGCACCCGTAATAATTACTGTTTTGTTTTTCATAATTTGTTGTTCTTACTTTTTGAGTGTTGAATATTGTACTCCTTTTACACCCCAGTTATCAATCGGAACTTCATCGATTATTACATGGGTGGTTTCTGGATTTTTGTCAAGAATATCGACGACCAACTGAGTAGCTCCTGCAATCAGTTTTTGCTTTTGTTCTTTGGTCAACTGTTCATCGGTGACTCTAATGTTAATGTATGGCATACTCGTATGTTTTATATTTATTTAAGACAGTACAAAGTTGCTGTGAAACCGTCCAATAAATAAGGAGATATGTCACTATTACTGTGTGAGGTATGTCACACTTTAAGACTAAACAGGGTAAATACGAAGAGCTTCTTGTTTGAGCGTGAGCGGTGTAGATTGGTGGGATACAAGCTTTTACTGTCTGCTATCTCGTGGGTAGAGGTGAGGGCGTTGTAGAATAAGAAGGCCTAACCTTTTTGGCTTGGATTTTTTAATGGGACAGAATTAGGAACGGAAACACGTCTATTGTCACACTAATTCTATGAGATAGATTACACTCTCAGGAGATAATAATTACGAATTAAGCCTGCTTAAAGTCTCTCTCGATACACCGAGATACGCGGCTATTAATTTTTTAGAAACTCGTTGAAATAGTTTTGGATATTGTTCGAGGAGCAATTCATATCGCTCTTTGGATGAGTTCTTTAAAAGTGATAGGATTCTATTTTGCAATGCTATTCTACCATACTTGCTTTTCTTTGCCCAAAAGCGTTCCATTTTGTGCATTTCGGAAGTAAGCTTTTCTCGGTTTTCATAGGTGATATATAACAGTTCGCTATCCTCGAGACAACTGATAGAAGTCTTGGATTCAGTCCTATTAACGAATGATTCATAATCAGTACTCCACCAATTTTCCATTGCAAATTGCAGGATATGCTCTTTACCGGAATCATCATAAAAACAGGTTTTAAGACAACCTTTTATAACCCAATATTCTTTATTAACGAATTCTCCCTCTTGTACAATATATTGATGCTTTCGTTTCTTTATTGATTCGAAATGACTCAAAATAAAGTCGAATTCATCATCAGTAAGGGGAATTATTTCTTCAATGTGTTGTCTAAAAGGATGAATCATCTAATTGTTGCTATCAGCTCAGGATAAAATTGCACTTCATTTATCCTAGATTAAGTTTTAAAGTTAGTCAATTTCGAGTAAGCTAGTTTTGTCATGCATAATCGGAAAGTGCATTTCTAGGAGCCCAAACTAACGGTCAAACACTCTTAATAGAAAGAAGAAGGGAGGCTCGTAGATCATTCTGAATGGATTGGTTATTGTGATTCCACACCTCAGTTATTAAAGAATGTGACGAGCCAAAACAAGCTTGTTATTTGAGTGAAATTTGGATGAAATCGTACAGGTCTTGATCTTGCGTTAACTCTAATTTTTTCTTTAATCTTACCCTGGCTTTTTGAACACTCGCTGGAGTAATGTTTAATAAACTAGCAATCTCTTTTGTCGTTAAGCCAATTTTGATATAAGCACAATGTCTATGATCTGCAGTCGTAAGCTTGGGATACTGACTCGATAACTGATCGAAAAAAGCATGGTTTACTTGTTCAAAGTGGATTTTGAAATTTTCCCATTCCTCGTCAATATTCTCTCCAGCTTTGAGCGTGTTTTTCAAATCCTTTATTAGATCTTCCGGATTGTTTTTATGCGTATGCTCAAGGTTATTTAGACGATCACTTAAATCCGTCATCATCTCTTGTCTTCGCAAAGTCAAGGTTGAGTATCCGATCAATTTTTTGGATTTCATTTCAAGATCAATTTCCAGTAATTCCTGTCGCTCTTTTGCCTGTAGAATCTTTGTCGCATCGATACTTTTTTCTTTTTCTAATAGTTCTTGTTTCTGTCGAGACATGTTCAATTTAGACTTCACTATCATGAAAAAGAAGATGATAAATAGTGTAAGTGAAACAATGATTAGAATTAAGATATAGCGCTCTGACTTTTCTCGCCTTTGTTTTTCAATTAATAGTTTATTTTTAATTCGTTGCTTTTCTATCTCTTGATCTTTCTTTTCTAAATTATACAGAGCTTCGTATTTGGATAACTCTTTGGCTAATGTGTTATGAAAAATTTGATTTTGAAATGCTTTGGCCGAATCCATATATACGACAGCCTTTTTATAGTCGCCAATGGCTTTGTAATAGGCTGCATAGTTGGTATGATAGACCTTCCGAGTTGATAAATCTGAACTTTTGACTTTGTAGCTCATCCCTTTGTCGAGGTAGAACTTTACGGAATCCAATTTACCTAACCAACCATAAATATTCGCAATATTGGAACTCACTAAAAACAGGCCAGACGAGTCTCCAACGGAGCGCTTGATTTGTTCGCATTTTTTATAGAAAATTAAGGCTTCAGGATAATTTTTTTTCGACAGATGAACCGCACCAATATTGTTTAACGTTCCGGCGACCGAATTACTGTCACCTAAACTTCGTTTGATTTTAAGGGTCTTATCGAAAAAAATGAGCGCCGAATCTAACTGCATTTGATCCTGAAGAAGCATTCCAATATTATTCATGACATAGGAATAAAGCGTCTTATCGGGGCTTAGTTTAAGCTGAGCTAGTGCCTTATTGTAATATGGTCGACTACGCTCATACTCTTCCATTCTTTCATAGATCAGCCCAATTCTATTGTAACAATTAGCCATTTCAATGTTGTCATCTTCTCTCTCAAAGATTGTACAAGCCTTAAACAGTTCACTTAGTGCTTTGTCAAATTGACTTTGAGCAAAATGAAGTTGAGATTTTTTAACTAAGCTATCTCCTTGTGCATTAATTGTTTGGCTCCGGCTAGTAGTGCTGGTAAGCAAACATGATGATAGTATGATAAGGATCAAAAATCTTGAACGGAAATCGGTAAACCAAATAAATTTATTCAGCATATTAAATCACAATATTTGATTAGCGTGAAAAGTCGCAAGATCAACTATTCTTTGGTGTCTAACAACTCACTTTACGCGCGATGTTGCTACTAAATGTTAATTTATACAATAAGCCAATTTCAAAAATGACTATTAGAAGAAATGATCTCAACCTACTAAGCGAAAAAAAAAGGAGTTACTTCCGTAACTCCTTAATGTAATAATTAGCCGTGTATTTGGGTAAAATTATCATAACGGAGGGCTAATTATCAATTTACCTGCTTCAATAGGTTTATCGTTTTATGAAAGCTAAATTCTACCACTAACCATTGATACAAGAAGCAGATGGAACAGTTATTTTTTTATGACCTTCACCATCGTTTTTTGATCATTTTGATTAGATATTTCTAAGAAGTAAATACCGCTAGGTTCGTTAATATGCATTTCCACTTGATTCGAATTTGTTACCGATTTTGTGTCTACTACTTTTCCTGTCATTGTTCTAAGAACAAGATTTAGAACACTATGATCTCTTTCAAATTCAATAACGAGCTTTCCGTCTGTTGGGTTTGGATATGCTTGTAATCCCCCTTCAAAATTACTTTCTAAAAGTCCTAATGAGAGATTTGGAACTGCTAATTTCTGTACGAAAATGTTATAGCTGGTTATTGGAGTCGTTAGGTTAAAAACGGGTGCGGCAGGATCAAAATCTACTGTCCCATCAAAAAAGCCTGTAGCGTATACATTATCATTGACATCTATGGCTATGTCTTTAGCAGTAACCTGACTTGTTGCTATGAAAAGACCTGCCCAGATAAAACTACCAGAAGTATCCAGCTTACTTATGAATGCATCGCCATTAGCCCCGCCTGTAAGGTTAAAAACGCCTGGTCCTGGATCGAAATCATTTGTACCATAACAACTCCCCGTTGTATATATATGGCCACTGTTGTCTAGGGCGATGGACATTCCATTTATTCCCCCCAGTTCTTTTGCCCATAATAGATTACCAGATGAACTGTGTTTGTTTAAGAATGGTGAATTCCAAGCACTGGAATATACATTGCTGTTATTATCAACAGCAATTGCGCAGCCGCTTCCAGATCCTAATGATTTGGCCCAAACAAAATTACCCAATGCGTCTAGTTTACTTATATACATCTCTGTTTGAAAAGGATTTGAAAGATCCAGGTTAAAGACGCCTGGTCCAGGATCAAAATCAACCATTCCACCAATCGTTCCTGTGGTATATATATTGCTGTTTTCATCTACTGCTATTGCGTAACCGACTCCTCCTTGCAATCCTCCCAGTTGTTTGACCCAAATGAAATCACCATCAGTGTCGAATTTGGTAACAAAAATATCAGTGGCTTGAACAACAGTGAGGCTAAAGTTGGACACATTTGGATCAAAATTAACGGTACCATCAAAATACCCGGTTAAATAAAAGTTGTCCATGGCGTCTATAGCAATGGAATAGGCATTGGTTGGGG
>NVXP01000149.1 GCA_002733985.1 Fluviicola sp.
AGTTCTACTTGGTTTGATCGTGGTTTTGTTACTTACAGTAATCAATCAAAACAAGATTTATTGAATGTATCTTTAGCGACCCTCGAGCAATATGGCGCTGTCAGTGAGCAAACAGCCATTGAAATGGCACAAGGTGCCCTAGAAAATTCAGATGCAAATATCAGCGTGGCCATCACCGGCATTGCTGGCCCTGATGGCGGCACAGCAGAAAAACCAGTGGGTACTGTTTGGTTAGCTTGGTCGGTCAGAAACGGTGGCACTAAATCAGAGCATATTCACTTAAGTGGTGATAGAGAACAAATCAGATATCAAGCTGTTATCGCCGCGTTACAAGGAATCGTTAAAAACGCTAGAGACTGATTGTTATCTATGGGATAATCACTCCTTTTTATAATCATGTTCAAGGGTTTTTGCATATGAACGACAATAAAAAGCAAGCACTAGGCGCAGCACTCAGTCAAATTGAAAAACAATTTGGTAAAGGCGCTGTAATGCGCTTAGGTGATGCCGCAGCAGCACGCAATATCGATGTTGTCTCAACAGGTTCAATCGGCCTTGATGTCGCCTTAGGTATAGGTGGTTTACCTCGTGGTCGTGTTGTCGAAATCTACGGACCTGAATCTTCAGGTAAAACAACCTTAACCCTACATGCTATTGCCGAAATGCAAAAAACGGGTGGCACCGCCGCATTTGTTGATGCTGAACATGCCTTGGATCCACTTTATGCAGAAAAACTGGGTGTCAACATTGATGACTTATTAGTCTCACAACCCGATACCGGTGAACAGGCATTAGAAATTACTGACATGTTAGTTCGCTCAGGTGCGGTTGATGTGATCGTTATTGACTCCGTTGCCGCGCTGACACCTAAAGCTGAAATTGAAGGTGAGATGGGTGCCAGTCATATGGGGTTACAAGCTCGATTAATGTCACAAGCGTTACGTAAATTGACGGCCAATATTAAACGTTCTAATACCTTGGTTATTTTCATTAATCAAATCCGGATGAAGATTGGCGTTATGTTTGGCAACCCAGAAACAACAACGGGTGGTAATGCCCTTAAGTTTTATGCCTCTGTGCGTTTAGATATTCGTCGGATCGGCGCCATCAAAAAAGGCGATGAAATCAAAGGGAATGAAACCCGCGTCAAAGTGGTCAAAAATAAAGTCGCCCCTCCCTTCAAACAGGTCGAATTTGATATTCTTTATGGTGAAGGTATTTCACGTGAAGGTGAACTGATTGACTTAGGCGTAAAAGAAAATATCGTCGAAAAATCTGGCGCGTGGTATAGCTATGATGGCACGAGAATTGGACAAGGCAAAGATAATGTTCGGGCCTACTTAAAAGAAAACACGGCTATTGCTGAAGAAATCGAAGCAAAAATTCGTGCCGTGCTGTTACCCCCCCCATCATCAAAAAATGCCACTGAAGCTATAAAAGAAGATGCTAAGGCTTGAAAAAACAATCTCTCAACGAACGAGCCATGAATTTTCTTGCTCGGCGAGAACACAGTGTTACTGAATTAAAAAATAAATTATTAAAAGCTGACTTTGATATTGATGATATTGATAACGTCATCGAAAAGTTAACCGAAGCTGGATTACAAAGTGATGAACGCTTTGCTGAAAACTATCTACGTTACCGTTCACAGCGTGGGTTTGGCTACCAAAGGATTACCTTAGAGTTAAAGGAACGTGGTGTTATCGCTGAGATAATCAACGATACACTCGATAAATCAGAGATTAATTGGTTTGCGCTTGCCGCCGCCGCGCGATGCAAACGCTTTGGAGAGCAAAACCCGGAGGTAGCTCAAGACCGTGCCAAACAGCAACGGTTCTTACAGTATCGCGGTTTTACTCATGAACAAATAACTGAAAGTTTTAATTTAAAACAAGATGAAAAGTAGCTCAGATATCCGACAACTGTTCCTTGACTTCTTTGCAAGTAAAGGCCATGAAATTGTAGCCAGTAGTCCACTTGTGCCTGCTAACGATCCTACATTGTTATTTACCAATGCGGGCATGGTTCAATTCAAGGAATTATTTCTCGGACAAGAAGTCCGAAAATATAGCCGAGCAGTGACCAGTCAACGTTGCGTTCGGGCCGGTGGTAAACATAACGATCTAGAAAATGTGGGTTATACCGCACGTCACCATACGTTTTTTGAAATGTTAGGCAACTTCAGCTTTGGCGACTACTTTAAACGCGAAGCAATTCAATATGCTTGGGAGTTTTTAACCGTTACGCTCGGACTACCTGAAGAAAAACTTTGGATCACCGTATTTGAAGACGACGAAGAAGCGGCTGACATCTGGCTGAAAGAAATGGGCGTTTCTCCAAGTCGTTTCTCTCGCATTGGCGCTAAAGACAACTTTTGGTCTATGGGAGATACTGGTCCTTGCGGTCCCTGTTCTGAGATTTTTTATGACCATGGTGCTGATATCCCGGGTGGTCCTCCAGGCACACCTGAAGAAGACGGTGATCGTTATATTGAAATCTGGAACCTCGTGTTCATGCAATATAACCGTGATGCGCAAGGCACATTAACACCGTTACCTAAACCGTCTGTTGATACCGGCATGGGTCTAGAACGTCTGGCAGCCGTTTTACAAGATGTGCATAACAACTATGATATTGATTTATTCCAACGACTAATCAGTGCCATTCAAGCACTTTCAGGCACTGAAGATTCATCTAATACTTCATTGCGTGTCATTGCCGATCACATTCGCTCCTGTGCCTTTATGATCACTGACGCTGTGCAACCGTCTAATGAAGGGCGCGGTTATGTTTTACGTCGCATCATCCGTAGAGCCATTAGACACGGCCACAAACTTGGTTTAAAAGACGCGTTTTTCCACAAGCTAGTTGCACCACTGGTCTCTGAAATGGGCGAAGCCTTTCCTGAACTAGCAAAAGCACAAGCCATTGTTGAACGTTCATTAAAACAAGAAGAAGTTCGCTTTGCCGATACCTTAGACAATGGCCTGAAAATTCTTGAATTGGCCATAGATGAAATGGCTGATAAAGAAATCCCCGGTGAAACWGTRTTCCTGTTGTACGACACCTATGGCTTCCCGATCGATCTGACTGCCGATATTGCACGTGAACGAAATTTAACTATCGATATCGCGGGCTTCGAACGAGCGATGGAAGCACAACGCACTCGTGCTCGATCAGCGAGTCAATTTTCCGGTGGATTATCTGAAGAGATAGCCATCGATAGCGAAACAACATTCTGCGGTTATGAGCAAAATCAAAACCAAGCAACCATCAGTAATATTTTAGTTGATGGAAAGACTGTTGAACAATTGGTCTCTGGACAACAAGGCATCATCGTATTAGATAACTCGGCTTTTTATGCTGAGTCTGGTGGTCAAGCAGGTGATATTGGTCAGATATCCACTGCCACATCAAATTTTGATGTCAGTGATACACGTAAACAAGGTAAAGCATTTACTCATATTGGACTCTGTCAAAATGGCTCATTCAAAGTGGGCGAAACAGTGACCGCTCATATTGATGAATTTAACCGTGGTGCGACGGCGCTCAATCACTCCGCGACTCACTTACTACATGCAGCTTTGCAACAGATCTTAGGTGATCATGTCGGCCAAAAAGGTTCATTAGTAAACGCGCAACGCCTACGTTTTGACTTCTCCCATTTTGAACCCGTCAATGCGAAGCAACTTAAAGAAATCGAACGTTTGGTGAACCAAGAAATTAGATTCAATCATGAAATCGAAACTAATTTAATGGCCTTAGATGACGCGAGAGAAAGTGGTGCTATGGCATTGTTTGGTGAGAAATATGCTGAACAAGTGCGGGTATTACGCATGGGTGACTTTTCTACCGAACTCTGTGGTGGTACTCATGCTAAACGTACCGGTGACATCGGCATCATAAAAATCACCTCCGAAGTCGGTATTGCATCTGGAGTGAGACGGATCGAAGCCGTCACTGGTGCAACTGCATTGGAAGTCATTGAAACAAATGAAACACGTTTAAATGATGTCTCAGCCCTGATCAAAGCAAAACCCGAAAATGTTGAAGAAAAAGCATCTCAACTAGTCCAACGTTCACGCCAATTAGAAAAAGAATTAGAAGCACTTAAGAGTAAATTGGCCAGTAGTGCCGGCAGTGACTTAGCAAGTTCTGCACAAGAAATTAACGGCATTAAAGTGTTGGCCTCTCAACTTGACGGTGCTGATGGCAAAAGTCTGCGTGATACCGTTGATCAGTTAAAAAATAAATTAGGCAGTGCAGCGATACTGTTATCTGCAGTTGACGGTGACAAGATCACGCTCATCGCAGGCGTGACCAAAGATATTACCGACAAAATTCGCGCCGGCGATTTGGTTGCTCACGTGGCAACTCAAGTTGGCGGAAAAGGTGGCGGTCGACCAGATATGGCTCAAGGTGGCGGCAATCAACCTGAAAACCTATCTGCAGCATTAAATTCAGTCACAGACTGGGTAAGTTCACAGTTGGAAAAATAAAGTATGGCTTTAATCGTACAAAAATATGGTGGTACTTCCATTGGTACAGTAGAACGTATTCAAGAAGTAGCAAAGCAATTAGTCGCGCATCAAAAACAGGGCCATGACTTAGTGGTGGTTGTTTCTGCCATGAGTGGTGAAACCAATCGGCTTGTTGGACTTGCCAATGAACTCAATGATCAACCTCGCGGTCGTGAACTTGATGTTTTACTGTCAACCGGTGAGCAAGTCACTATCGCCCTACTTTCTTTAGCTTTGGAACAACTTGGTGTTCATGCAACATCATATACCGGCAGCCAAGTTAGAATATTAACCGATAATACACACAACAAAGCACGCATCATGGAAATTGATGACGCTAAAATTCATGCCGATCTTGCCAAAGGCAAAATTGTGGTGGTTGCTGGCTTCCAAGGTTGTGATGATAATGGCAATATCACCACCCTAGGTCGAGGCGGATCAGATACCACAGCCGTCGCACTTGCTGCAGCATTAAAAGCGGAAGAATGTCAGATTTATACTGATGTTGATGGTGTTTATACCACCGACCCACGCATGGTTCCAGAAGCGCGTCGACTCGATAAAATCACCTTTGAAGAAATGCTAGAAATGGCCAGCCTGGGTGCAAAAATTTTACAAATTCGTTCAGTCGAATTTGCTAGTAAATATAATGTCCCGTTACGTGTATTGTCTTCTTTCACTGAAGGTGGTGGCACATTAATTACGGCAGAGGAATCTAAAATGGAACAAGCACTTATTTCAGGAATCGCTTTCAACCGTGATGAAGCCAAATTAACGATCTTAGGGGTGCCCGATCATCCTGGTACAGCTTCACAAATTCTCGGTCCAGTAGCCGCTGAAAATATTGAAGTGGATATGATCATTCAAAATACCGGCCACGATTCAACAACAGATTTCACCTTCACCGTTCACCGAAACGATTACGTTAGTGCACTTAATATTTTGCAAAAAACAGCAACTGAATTAGGTGCAAGAGAAGTAACAGGCGATGATAAAATTGCAAAAATCTCCCTCGTTGGTGTTGGTATGCGTTCACACGCAGGTATCGCAAGTACGATGTTTGAAACGCTTGCACAAGAAAGTATCAATATCAGCATGATTTCAACATCCGAAATAAAGATCTCCGTTGTTATTGATGAAAAGTATTTAGAACTTGGGGTTCGGTCACTTCACAAAGCATTTAATCTTGACCAAGTTGACCCAAAATAGTGCATCAATATAAGTAAAGCTATCGAAAATAAGGGAAAATCCTGTTAGAATATTAACCAAAGTGTGTTATTGAACTTAAGTTGTAATAAAGAACTATGTAAGTTGACACAACGAGAGGGAGTTCAAATTCTAACAGGAAGTGTTTCCGGCACGAGGCCGCTCTTAACGAATGAAGGGAGTCGAAATCCTCTTTTCTCCTCGAGCCATATAAGAGCAATATAAAGTAAGGAGAAAACCATGTTAATACTTACACGTCGCGTAGGCGAATCACTAATCATTGGTGATGATGTTGTAGTAAATGTTCTCGGTGTTAAAGGGAACCAAGTCAGAATTGGTGTTGATGCACCTAAAGAAATCTCAGTTCATCGTGAAGAAATCTATGATCGCATTCAGGCTGAAAAAGAACAGTCAAACGCTGGATAATTTTTTAGATTTTTACTAGATAATTAATTCAACCCTGATATAATGGTCGGCTTGAAACGGAGAGCTGGCCGAGTGGCTGAAGGCGCGCCCCTGCTAAGGGCGTATAGGTTAATCCCTATCGAGGGTTCGAATCCCTCGCTCTCCGCCATTGATTAAAATGGCTGACTCCCACAAAGAGTTGATTGATTAAAGCGCCCGTAGCTCAGCTGGATAGAGTACCTGGCTACGAACCAGGCGGTCGCACGTTCGAATCGTGCCGGGCGCACCATTGATTTGGTATGAAAACAAACAGTTATCGTTAATTCGGTAGCTGTTTTTTTTTGTCTTGACCCTATAGCTATCAACTTGCCCCATAGATTATTCATTTTTATCTGCAAACAATCTGAAAGCTCTTTATATCAAGGCGGAGTAGCTCCTCACTCATCGGGGATCTATTCGCTCTTCAGTACTCCCCGGCTCATATAGAGAGGGTTATCAATTCTGGTTTTCGTCGATAGACACGGTCAGTCATTTCAGTTGATAAACCTCAGTTTCGGCGAAATATTGATCAACAACGCAAGTAGTATCACAACAAAAGTACCACTATTAATGCTCATAGCATTTTAGTTTAATAAAAGCTTGATGCTACATAGCTTTGACCGTATAATTTGTCGCCTTGAAGCGCCCGTAGCTCAGCTGGATAGAGTACCTGGCTACGAACCAGGCGGTCGCACGTTCGAATCGTGCCGGGCGCACCATTAATTTGGTATAAAACAAAC
>NVXP01000029.1 GCA_002733985.1 Fluviicola sp.
GTTGGATTGTTGGATTGTTGGATTGTTGGATTGTTGGATTGTTGGATTGTTGGATTGTTGGATTGTTGGATTGTTGGATGATATCGAGAACCACTCGTTAATCCAAGTGACCTTCTAAAAACCTAATCATGCAAAGGTAAAGCCATTTCAAACCTATCAAAAAATCCGAAAAGTACATGCTTAACACTAAATTGTACATGGTAACATAGCCGCGTATGTCATAATTTTGATGTGAACATTAAACATTGGATTATGAAAGCACTACTGATAGGAATTTGTCTTTGCGTTTTAGGTACGGCTTGGTCGCAATCAACTTGGTATGAAATTTCAACGCCCACATCAAATAAATTAAGAGCAATTGATTTTGTCAACTCTTCAGTCGGTTATATTGTTGGAGATTCTACCACTATTTTAAAAACCACCGATGGTGGTGAAACGTGGATTGAACTGAATCATTCTGGGTTATCTACAAATACATGGTCCCAAGATTTGGTTGATGTTGATTTTGTAAATGAGCTTGTCGGTTTCACGACATTACTGAACGATAATCAGGGAGTATATAAAACGGTTGATGGTGGAATGACCTGGGCTCCTGCATGGACTTCTGGATCAAATATGTGCTACAAAAGCTGCACATACGTTACTACTGAAAATGATTACTTCGTTGGTGGATCTGGTTGCTTTCAAAGCGCTCAAATAGAACATTTCGAAAATTCGATTTGGAACGTGTCAACGGTTAATTTTGAAGCTTCCGATCCCGGCCAATATACGGTAGAAATGGATTTTCAAAATAACATTGGATTGGCTGTAATGAAGAATCAATATATGTTGAGATCTACCGATAGTGGTGCTACATGGGATACACTTCCTGCGCTCTTAACTCCAGGTAAAACTTTTACCTCCATTATGTTTTCATCAGTCGATACTGTTTTTGCAGGTTACGAAGAAACACCCGTCTTACCAGGGTTTGGTTTTTTAATGTCCGTTGATGGCGGGCTTACTTGGACCAACCAATCAACTTTAGGGTTTTTCTATCCGGCTGCTCGTGACTTCACAAAAGCAAGTAATTATGATCTCTACGCAGGCGGAGTTACTGTTAACGATATGGGAATAATCTTTGAAAGTACTGATGGAACAATCTGGACAGAAACACTCGTTTTGAAACCAATCAATGGAATGGATAATTACGGTGACGATGTGACTTTTGCAGTTGGTGATAGTGGCTTAGTCCTTTCAAACGTGCCCCCTGCAAGTATAGGATTGGATGAAGATGACCTTTTCATTCCAGCCACTATTTATCCGAATCCAACAGTGGACATCATTACAATAGAAATTGAATCAAAGGAAGCTATCGTTTACAACTTGATTACTGCTCAAGGTCAAGTTGCAATCGGAAATATCGTAGTGAACAATGAAAAAGCAATCGACCTATCTGAAATATCAGCAGGCGTTTATTACCTCAAATCAACAACGGAGTTATACCCTACAGTTCATAAGATTATTAAACTGTAACAACTAGAGAAAAGTGGAGTCGATACTTTGATTCCACTTTTTTATGGCTTCGATTGATTAGACTCGTGGCACTCGGACTATCGGACTATTGGAAAAAAACCTACTTCTCCACCATCTTACCAATCGCACAACTATCGCACTTTGCTTCTTTGGCAAAAAATTGCCTGTAGATTATTCTTCCGACAAAAAACACGGCTGCAGCGACTGTTAATATGACGAGTATTTCTTGCATTATCGGAGGATAATAAATGTGATCCAAGCTCCAAGATACGCCAGAATCCCCATGTATCCAACTTGTATCAGAGGCCATTTCCAACTTTTCGTCTCACGTTTCACTACAGCTAAGGTTGACATGCACTGCATTGCGAAAGCGTAGAAGACCATTAGGCTCATACCCGCAGCAACCGTATAGACAGGTGTTCCATCTGAATGCTTCGCGGATTTCATTTTTTCGATTAAGGTTGTGTTTTCCTCGCCATCATCGTGAACAGCATAAATTGTTGCCATTGAACCAACGAATACTTCGCGTGCGGCAAATGACGTAATGAGTGAAATTCCAATTTTCCAATCGTAACCGATGGGTTTGATTGCTGGTTCAATCACTTTCCCCATGATTCCGATGTAAGAATTTTCAAGCTTCGCTGAAGCGATGAACTGATCTGAATCCTGTTTATTTAATTTCAATTCAAGCGCTTTTTCCTGTGCAACGGTACCGGCTTTTGACATATTATCTCCAGGTCCATACGTTGCGAGAACCCACAGAATAATTGAAATCGCCATAATCACCTTACCAGCATCCCAAACGAAAATCCGTACCTTTTCGAGAACGGTCATTCCTACATTCCCCCATCTCGGCGGTTTATAGGACGGCATTTCAAGCAAGAGAAAGCCTTTTTCCTTCGTTTTAATGATCGCTTTGAGTAAAAGTGCAACAAGCAAGGCACTGATCGTTCCGAGCGCATAGAGTCCAAAGAGAACCAATCCTTGCAAGCCAAAAACACCTCCAATGGTTTCGTTTGGAATAACGATCGCAATCAATAAGGTATAAACGGGAATTCGTGCACTACAACTCATCAAAGGAGCCACCATAATTGTGATCATGCGTTCCTTCCAATCAGAAATTGTTCGAGCCGCCATCACTCCAGGAATAGCACAAGCGACACTAGACATCAGCGGGACAACACTCTTGCCATTCAGTCCAAGTGGTCGCATTATTCGATCCATGATGAACACAACGCGTGACAGGTAGCCCGTCTCTTCCAGAATTCCAATGAAGAAAAACAAGAGTGCAATTTGCGGTATGAAAATCACCACTCCCCCAATTCCGGGAATGATTCCTTGTGTCAAAAGATCCGTGAAAATTCCTGTCGGCAGTACGCTCGCAGTCCAACTGCTCAAAACAGCAAAGGCCGAATCGATCCATTCCATTGGGAAGGACGAAAATGCATAGATAAACTGGAAAAGAATCATTAAGATTCCAGCGAAAATGAAATACCCAAAGATCGGATGAACTAAAATTCGATCCAGTCTTTCCGAGCGTGTTTTTTTCTTTTCTGATACAATACGAACATTTGAAAGGGCTTTTCTAATCTTAGAAAAACGATTTTCCGTTTCTGTTTCCTGACTTCTTAAGTCTTCTGGATCTGATAAGGATGCATTTTCAAGAAAGCAGTGCCCATTCCGTTTTGGAGGATTGAGGATTGCTTGTTCTATTCTTTCTCGTCCTGATTTTATTCGTGCGTTTGATTCAACAATAATTGCCTCAGGAAAAAGTGCTTTCAATCCTTCGAGATCGTATTGAATTTCTTTTCGTTTGGCGAGATCCGTCATATTGAGAATCATCACCGTCGGCAATTGAAGATCGTAAACTTGTGTGAAAAACAGAAGATTTCGTTCGAGGTTCGCCTTATCAATAACAACTGCCACGACATCGGGATAATCGTCATTCTCAGGTTTTGACAAACATTCGTAAACGACCGCTTCATCCTTTGACCTTGGATAGATGCTGTACGTTCCTGGGAAATCAATTAATATGCATTCCTGCTCACCAATTTTGAATTTACCGACCTTTCGATCAACGGTAACTCCTGGAAAATTTCCAACGTTCTGTCGCAGACCAGTAAGAAAGTTAAACACTGAGGTCTTACCTGTATTTGGATTTCCGAGTAGGGCAACCTTCATTCTGAAAGCGCTTCTATTGATTCTACTTCTATGTGCTCAGCTTCTTCGTTTCGAAGAGATAAAACATATCCTCCAATATCAATTGCCATAGGATCACCAAAAGGCGCCCTGTAAAGCACACGGAGTTCTTTTCCTTCACAGAAACCCATCTCTAGCAACTTGACTTTTAAGTCAGAAGCTTTGATACTTTTCACATGGACAGTTGTCCCGTTTGCTATGGAATTTAAGGCTCTTATCACGACTTGCAAAAATAGCACATGATAATAAGAATCCACTCACCTATTCACGGTATTTGAGAGTTATTTTTGTTTGACTACAAATCGAGCTGTTTCACGCGTTTTTTGTTGAAGAATAATCTCTTTGTCAACTGTAACACGATCTATCGTTGCTTGATCGTAGTGGCGTATTGTGACCAACTCTAGACCTTCATTGAATTTTACCTCATAATCACCTGAGAACAGTTCCAAAATTCGATCGATCGATACCTTTTCTGCATCGACAAGAATCGAAAAATTCAACGCAGAATTCTGCATAATGTTGATTTTGGCATTTGACTTTGCCAGAAGGTCAAAAATATGACTCAGGTTTTTCTCAACGAGAAAGGAGAAATCCTTTGGAGTAAATGAGAAAAGAATTTGGTTCATTTTGAAAATAAACGAAGGCACAAGGTGATCAGATGCCGTCGATTCTTGAATGGTGGTTCCCTCAGCTTCTGGATTCAAAAATGACTTTACATATAGCGGAATATTCTTATTCTGAAGAGGCTTGATTGTTTTTGGGTGAATGACTGAAGCTCCGTAGTAAGACAATTCGATCGCTTCTTTGAAGGAAATTTGTTCCAACTTCACAGTATTGTCGAACCATTTTGGATCAGCATTGAGCATTCCTGGAACATCCTTCCAAATTGTAACATCTTCCGCATCGCAACAATAAGCAATAATTCCTGCAGAGAAATCTGAACCTTCTCTACCTAATGTTGCCGTAAATCCTTCGGACGTATGACCGATAAATCCTTGGGTAATTAAGACATCGTTTTGATCAAACTCCGGCATGAACCGCTCTTGAAAGTTCGATGTTGTTTTCTCCCAATGTAGCTCAGCTTCGCGGTATTGATGATCTGTTCGAATGAGTTCTCTAGCATCCATCCATTTGGCAGCGATTCCTTCTTGTCGAACATAGGCCGTTACAATTTTTGTTGAAAGCACTTCTCCGAGTGAAACAATTTGGTCGTATTCAAAATCGAAGTTATCAGGAATTGGATCATTGAATTTCGCTAAGAGCACATCAAATTCTTTGTTGATCTCCGAGTAAATCTCATTTTCAGAACTTGAAAAGAGCTCGTTCATGATGCTCAAATGAAATGCACGTCGTTCTTCTACTATTTCAGTGAAGAGTTCTAGCTTGCGTGYCCAAAGTGCATCTACGACTAATTCCATTGCATTGGTCGTTTTCCCCATTGCAGAGATTACTACACCAAGCTTCTTTCCTTTAAAAAGATGAAGGATACTTAGTACGTTTTTAACTGCTTCTGCATCTTTGACAGAGGCTCCCCCAAACTTGAATACGTTCATCGAATTGATCTTTTTCACAAAGTTAGAATTTTCCTAAAACCTGCGTTTCGAATGTTATTTTTTGATCATATCAGTTTTAAAGCTGTTAGAATAGAATAGTAATAATGTAGGAAATAGGTTTCCATTTCAGAATGAAACTTACAGGTCCACGTTTTATTTAATTCTGATCTTAAATTCAGGCACAAAAAAAACCCTGCCTCGGAGTCCGAAGCAGGGTTTTCAAAATTTGGTTCTGATTATTTTTTCACYAAGACTTGCGTCGAGATTGTATTGTTATCAGAGATAATTTTCAAGAAGTAAACTCCAGGAGCGCTAGTTGAAAGATCAATCACATCTGAATAGATTCCATTCACTGCATTGATTTGTTTCACTGCTACTTCTTCACCCAACATGTTTACAACAACCATGTCAAGTACTAAAGCTTCGTTCAAGTTAACATCTAATTGGAAGATTCCATTTGATGGGTTAGGATAAACTGTGATAGTTCCCAATCCTGCAATTTCTTCAATTCCAACCGTAGTCAATGTAACTGAATCACTGAATACATCAGTTCCACAATCGTTTGTTACAGTTAAGGTAACTAAGTATGTTCCAGCTACAGAATAAACGTAAGTTGGGTTCATGTCAGCAGATGTTCCTACACCGTCACCGAAGTCCCAAGCGTAAGTTGAAGTTCCACCAGAAACAGAAGTGTTTGTGAACGCTCCAGTTACGTATGAGTTTGTCCAAGTATATGCTGCGTTAGGTACATCGTTCTCTGTAATTACTACAGATTGAGTTCCAGTTCCACAAGCATCAGTTACGTCTAACGTATATGTTCCACCAGCAGTAACTAACAATGAATCATTTGATGATCCACCAGTCCATGAGTAAGTGTCATATGTTCCAATAGAAGATAACTGTACATCATCTCCAGTACAGAACTCAAGTTCGCTAGCTACAAGGTAATCAGTATAAACAACTGCAGAAGCTGTAACGATGATCGTATCAGATCCAGTTCCACAAACACTTGTAATAGCAACGCTGTAAGTTCCAGGCGTAGATGCATCAATCCAAGTTGTTGTATCTCCAGTTGACCAAAGGATAACATCCGTTGGAGCACCAGCATATAATGTTACTACTTCACCAGTACAAACTTCAACATCAGCACCAAGGAAATCAGTTGACAACGCAGAGAATTCATCAGCACCCATATCTGGAGCTACTGCATCTCTCATTTGACCATCGATATCCATTGTGATTGAAGCGATAGGTGCTCCTAATCCTTTAACAGAATCGTTACAAACGTGAAGGTCGTAAGTTGAATGGAACATTGGATCAGCATCAATACTGTTCGCATCATCTCCATTTGCAGCTTGATAATCAGCAAGAGTTGCTCGATTAGCTCCACCATAGTACCCTAAGTTACCACTTGGTGAGTGGTACAAGTTGTTATCAGATGAAATTACTGTGTAGTTGCTTGCAAGGTAAATTGCATATCCAGCTGTGTAGTTTACAAACATGTTGTTCATAAGAGTATTACCTCCACCACTTGTTCCGTAGTAAGCACGAGAAGAAGCTCCACCAGAAGAAATAAATGCACTGTTGTGCTCAATATCAATGTATCCATCATTTGACATGTAGATTCCGTAGAATGTTGATGTATTACCATCTTGTCCTACTTGAACCATATTGTTAGAAACTTTTGCATGATTAGCAGTTGTTGCATCACAGTTCAAGATGTACATTCCGTATCTCCAACCAGAAGTTACTGTTCCAGCAATTACGTTGTCAGTAGCTATGAATCCGTTATCACAGTAGTTGATGTACATTGCRAAACGTGAACCAGTATAAGTTGATTCTCCAAYAAACTTGTTTCCAACAAACATAGGTGCATCTTGTCTTTCGAAACGAGCACCGTAGTAATAGTTGTTCAAGAATTCGTTTCCTTCAAAAACAGTACCTGATTCAAGATCAGTTGTACTAGTTCCGTACCAGTAAACACCATAACTTCCACCTTCAACAGTGTTGTTCATGAATACGTTTCCGTTATCATTTGAACCATTCGAATAAATAACTGCATAGTTAGCAGAAGTACTTGTAGAAGTAACTGCATTTAAATGACAGTTCTCAAAACGGTTGTTATCTGACCCTCCTGAAATATCAAGTACACGTCCGTAAGACGTCCCTGAATTTTCTAAAGTCAAATCTTCGAACGTTACGTAATCTGTGTTMGACAATTTAACAATGTAGTTTGTTGCAGCGGCTGCTACAGCAAAGCTCAATGTTACTAGAGAAGCATCACCATTTTCCGAACGGAAAGTAAGCGTATTTGTAGCATCAGACTGAACACCCGTAAGGTCGATCTGCTCATTGTARACTCCATCACGAATATCGAAAATAACAGCTCCACACAATCCGAATGTCATAATATCCGATATTGCTGTAGCAAAATCTGCATAATCTGGTGTTGTTCCACCAATCGTTTTGATTCCACTTAAGCCTGCTTCCAAACTTGCGATATCAGCAAAATCATTCCATGCACCTGCTGGGTCTTCAACAACACCATTTGGCATAGAAGCGATTGCTACTAAGTTATCTCCAGAAGTTAAAGGGAAAAGACCAAGATTTACTGTCTCTGAACCAAATGGAGGAAGAGCTCCTGTCCATGCAGTAGTCGTTGGRGGACCAGCATTCAAAGAGAAATTAATGTCTGCAGTGAATAACGTATCTGTTCCATAATTAAATAGTTCAACACGAACAGAATCCGTGAAACTACATGTTGGAAGAGTTGGAGTTACAAATGAAGCAATCCCAGCATCATCAGACAAAGGAGTTGAAATGTTCAAGGTATAATCCTCACATTCTCCGTAGCTGAAGTTATTACAAGCCTGACCAGCAATAACTGTCCCAGTCCCGTATTTCGCTATTACTCTCATTGTAACAGGTCCCCCTGCAATTCCATTTGGAATTAAGATTGAAGCTGATACTGTTGCACCTGCAGCGGCATAACCAATATCAAAAAACTCATTTGCATCGTCGAAATCCAAATCATTGTTGAAATCGATAAATGCAACCATGTACTGCCCCCAAGATGGTCCGGCTTGTACATCAATAGTGTAAGAAGTATTCTGCTGAACGTTCGTTGAGATTGTGGCAGTATAATCTTGGTAGTTGTTGGTCCCTGGACTTGTACATCCAGTTCCGAGGTTACTAATGGTGTTAAATGTAACACCATTAATAAAGTCACCAGATGTACAGGCACTGTTGTATGTTGGTAGACACTGTCCCCATGCAACAATTCCGGCAAATGTAGCAACTACTAATAGTAGTGATTTTTTCATAAGAGTTTGTTTTTTATGGTGTAAATGTATGACAAAAACGGTAACACACAAAAAAACGAATTGATTTAACTAAATCAGATTTTTTTGTTCAAAAAAAACCACAACACACTTGAAAAAACATAATGATTAAAATATAAACGTTATATTTGATTAATTAATCGTCAAAAGAAATCAATGAAGCATTTAAAATTAGCACAACCTGCCCCGACATTCACTGCTAAGGATCAAAACGGATCTGATATTTCACTCACTGACTTTTCTGGAAAGCCAGTTGTTATCTATTTTTATCCGAAAGACAATACACCAGGTTGTACAACTCAGGCTTGTAATTTACGGGACAACTATTCGTCACTGCTTGCAGAGGACATTGTTGTAATAGGTGTTAGTGCTGACGATGAAATAGCTCATCAAAAATTCATAAAGAAATTTGATCTTCCCTTTCCTTTAATTGCAGATGTTAACAAAGAATTAATCGAGTTATATGGTGTTTGGGGAGAGAAAAAATTCATGGGTAAGATTTATGATGGGATTCACCGGACAACTTTTGTGTTGGATAAATCGCATACTATAATAGGTATCATTGAAAAGCCTAAGAATAAAGATCACGCACGAGAAGTATTAGAAATTTTCGAGAAAAACAAAACATCGTAAATACTTTACGTTCAACCCACATAAATTTGTAACGTCAACGAGAGAGCATCAAGAAATTGAAACAGTAGTTTCATTATTAAACATTCAACCTTTGTGTTTAACTACACATAAACATTAAATAAATACGATACGATATGGCAGCTAAAAAAGAAGTCAACACAGAAAAACTAAAAGCCCTCCAGCTTACAATGGATAAACTGGATAAGACATATGGCAAAGGATCCGTTATGCGTTTGGGTGACGCACCAGCACAAGAAATAGATGTAATTCCAACAGGATCTCTCACACTAGATATCGCATTGGGTGTTGGTGGATTTCCAAAAGGGCGTGTTGTTGAAATTTACGGACCAGAATCATCGGGTAAAACAACCCTTGCTATCCACGCTATTGCGGAAGCTCAAAAACTAGGAGGTATCGCTGCTATTATTGATGCAGAACATGCATTCGATCAGTTTTATGCTAAAAGTTTAGGTGTTGATGTTGACAATTTATTAATCTCTCAACCAGATAATGGTGAACAAGCACTTGAGATCGCAGACAACTTGATTCGATCAGGAGCTGTTGATATCTTGGTAATTGATTCAGTTGCTGCGCTTACGCCTAAAGCTGAAATTGAGGGCGAGATGGGTGATTCTCAAATGGGTCTTCAAGCACGATTGATGTCAAAAGCACTCCGTAAGTTAACTGGGTCGATCAGTAAGGCAAATTGTTGCTGTATCTTCATCAACCAGCTGCGTGAAAAAATTGGCGTGATGTTCGGAAACCCTGAAACAACTACAGGTGGAAACGCATTGAAATTTTATGCTTCCGTTAGAATTGACATCCGTCGATCAAGTCAATTGAAAGATGGTGACGAAGTAATCGGAAACAGAACGAAAGTTAAAGTTGTTAAGAATAAAGTAGCACCACCATTCAGAAGAGCTGAATTTGACATTATGTATGGCAAAGGAATATCGAAAGTTGGTGAGATCATCGATATCGGTGTAGATTTAAATATAATCAAGAAAAGTGGGTCATGGTTCTCTTACGGAGAAACGAGATTAGGACAAGGTCGAGATTCCGTTAAAGGAATCATTAAAGACAATCCTGAACTTATGGAGGAACTTGAACAAAAAATTAAAGACGCTCTCTCTCCATCGGTAGAGGTTGACTTGGTGGAGAAGCACGATTAATTGCATATCGTAAATGAAAGCGGCATTCTATCCCGATAATTATCGGGTTTAGGATGCCGCTTTTTAATTCAATCTATTATTCCTTAATCAATCGAGTGATTTTCGTTCCCGAATTTGAAGTAATTTCTAGAACATACATTCCAGCCATTTCACCAGATAAATCAATCGTAAAATGTTTCGAGTTCATTTTCTTATTTTCAATAACGCTTCTACCTGTTAAATCAAGCACTGAATAAGAATCAACAGATTCAGATGCTGTAATTGTAAAGGAACCTTTTGAAGGGTTAGGGTAAACATACACGTTCAAGCTAATTTCTTCCAGTCCAGAATCATCAAATGTACCTGTAAGGTTCACGTTATCAATCCAGATGTGATTTCCGTAATAACCACGATTATCGAATGCAAATTCTACACACGACTCTCCTGCTAGAAAATCTAGGTTCAAATATCCAGAGCCCCATGAAATTGATGGAGTCGAAGCATCCCAAAACCACGTTTGCGTTCCTAAAACCTCTAAGTCAGCACCGCCTCGAATCCAWATCGTTTGCCAGTTCGGATTAGACCCTATTCGATAAACAACCGCAAGCGAATCGTTATAACTGTTATTGTCATTATATGTATACTCCCAAGTCAAACTCGATGTAAGAACATTTGTAAAATCCGTTGCAGGCATAACCAACAAGTGTTGCTCCCCTGTTGCATTCACCCAATAATTAGGATATGCAGCTACTTTATTTGCAGGGTCATCTAATGGCCAATCCTGTTCCCATGAGGTACCTTCAGAATCAATTAATTTCCAACCAGCAGGTGGAAATTCAGATCCATTAAAGTCTTCGGAAATTGTTTGGTAATCATACGTCTCTGTAATTTCTATAAAATCTAGAATTTCGACAGTGTCTACTCCAAATGCATCAGTGGCAATCAACTTCACGTTATATGTTCCTGGACTTGTGTAAACAACTTGCGGGTTTTCTAAACTCGAGGTTGCCGGTGTTCCTCCTTCAAAAAACCACTCCCAAGAAGCAGAGGCATGACGTACTGTACTATGATCTACAAACTGAATCGTATCAGCAATACAATTTGCCGCCAAATTCAAACTCACTTTATCCGCTGCGAACATTGCCACTGGTACAGCATCTTCATAAAATTCACATTCATATACACCACGCTGACTAGCCATTCTAATTTTTCCTTCACCATAATATGGTTGCAAAAATTGACAATTTACAGTCGCCGGTAACTGATTATTAAATAAGGCCCAGTCAGTCATTGAAGCATTTCTATAATACATCCGTTTTGTTGTTCCAACATATAATCCATCATCCGTTCCGTAGTGATGCGAAATTGAACGCATGTCCTCTCCAGTTAACGCATTTCCTGTGATGTTCGTCCAATTAGCACCTCCATTTAATGATTGAAACACCTTGTTCCCAGATTGTCCTCCCATTAGGATACACCAAATTTTATCTGGATCCTCATCGTCAACTTCAATATATTTAGCTCGATTGGAATTATTGTTTGTGACAGAATTCGGAGGAGTACAAATTCCCCAGGTCAATCCACCATCGTTTGATTTTCTGATTTGATAATTTCCTGATCCAACCTTATGCGTAATATAGATTGTCATTGGATCATTCCAAGCAACCTTCACTTGAATTACTTTATCTCCACCAAAATCATTGATCTGTTCAAAAGATACTCCACCGTTTGTAGTCTTGTAGAGCTCCGTTCCAACTGGGGAATAAAACGTATTGAAACAGGTCGCTTCAAAACCATACGTGCCATATTCACCTGCAACATAAGAAGTGTTGCACTTTTTATCTGATTGAAATGACCTTCCTGTCTTGCGTACTTCACGAATTTTTGAATACTCAAACGATCCTCCATCATCATACCCAATTGTATTATCGCCATAATTCACAAAACCACGGTAATTGTCTCCACCTCGTTCAGCGAGCCAACCACCTTCATTTGGATTTGCTAAACCTCCTTTGTAAATATCTTTGTACCGAATTAACGTCCCATTGTGATACGTTCCACCGACCATTACGTAACCGTCTTTGAAACCAGCTCCAAATCCCCAAAAATCCGTTCCGTGGATACCGTGCATTCTAGGCTCTAATGAATCACCTTCATTGGCAGAATAAAATAAGCCACCATCCGAAGCGACCCACATGTCAATCGATGTTCCATTGTTGAAGAACTTTATGTCGTGAACATCGGCATGACTGTAACGATGTTTCAAACTTCCACCTTGCACCCATGTAACCCAGTGTCCGTTAATTGTCCAATCCGAACCACCGTTTACTGAGCGCCAAACATTAATCCCAGCTCCAAACAATCGATCAGGATCAGTTGGAGAAGCACCCAATGCTAAATCATAATAATATTGTCCTCCATCGCCTGTGCCATCTTCAGACCAACCCAAAATATTTGGATTCGTCACAGTTGGAGCTCCACCCGCCGTACCTTCACAACACTCAAAAGTGAACGTTTCTCCAGCATCAGCGCTTTTGTAAATTCCATACAACCCACCATCTGGACCAACATCTCCTGAGGCCAAAATATAAATCAAATTTGGGTCAGCGGCAGAGACAGAAATTTCACATCTCTTTTGTTCATCTCCATTTGCAGGTGTTGGCCAACCAATCGGTTTAAGTGTCCAAGTAAGTCCTGTGTCCGTAGATTTATAGAATTCCGTTTTTGTTCCTGAAAGTTTTACTGTGTATAATACGGTTGCATCGTTTGGTTTGATTTCAATTTCCATGTGCTCGCCTCCTTGAACCTCCGTCCAATTTGCTCCACTATCTGTACTTCGGAAAAGACCACTATTCGTAGCGGCTAAAAGTGTATTTGTTCCAATAAATTTCAAATCGCGAACACGCATATTCATGGATTGAAAGTTTGCGTCTCCAGTCATCGCCCAAGACACTCCACCATCAATTGATTTCCAAAGTTTACCATTCGATTGACCAAAGAACACTGTGTTGGCATCATTCGGATCCAATGCTATTGAATACACACTTGTTACATCCAACTGTCTCGTCATTAATGACCAGTTCAATCCTTTATCTGTAGATTTCCATAAACCTGCCGTTGCCGTACCAGCGTAAATCAAATTAGGGTCAACTGGAGATTGCTCCACAGTATAAACATGAGAAGAACCTGGGCTTTGAACACTAAACTCCATTGCTTGCTCATGATCGTAGTCCCACGGTCCGACTTCTTGCCATGGAGACGTTGGGCTTTTTGCTTGAGCTGGAGCTGCATTATTCAGACGTTCAGTGATATATCCATTTTCATCAACCTGCGTCCAGTATTCCTTCATTAATCTCTTGAAATATTGTGTGTGCTGATCCTTCTCAAAAGGGTTCACTTTATAGAATTCATCGAACTGCTCGCGTAGAGAAAATAAATTCACCGTATCACCATACATGTATTTAATCCATGTCGGAGAATTGTTCGAAACCTTATACGTTTCCTGAAAATCTTGAGACCATCCGAATACAGATATTAGTATTAGAAGAGAAGTGAGAAGTTGTTTCATGCTTACAGTTTTTCCAAAGATAACAGAAGTAACAGTTCACGAAATCAATATTTTTTTGTGATCTTGGTGATCCAAGTTATGAAAAAAACTGTCACACTAATCATTCATGGTCAACGCAAGCTATCCAATAAGACCCTGGAAACAATCCAGTTAATGGAAAGTGAGCCCATATTGATAGTCAAAAAACAGATCACCAAGGGGCCGCTAGATGCCAGTGACATTGCTCGAAAAGCTAGTCTAGATTCAGACCTTGTGATCGCTGTTGGCGGGGATGGCACCTGTAATGAAGTAATAAATGGACTCATGACGACACCAAATCCAGAAATTGTTTTCGGTGTGATTCCTAACGGTACAGGAAATGATTTTGTGCGAAATTTCCCTTCTTTTGACCCGTATACTTTTGTTACCGCCATTGTAGAAAATTCTGTTCGAACAATCGATTTGGGAAAAATCACCTTTGGGAAAGTCTCCCATTACTTTCTGAACGCAGCCGACATTGGATTTGGGGCGCGAGTTATTGAAACCATGAACCGACAGCGACTCAAAGGAATTGGCGGTAAGTTTTCCTATAGTCTCGCTATAATTCGCACATTTTTTACGTATCGAAAACCCGTGATTACAGTACAAAACGATGACTTTCATTTCGAGGGTAAATCACTGATGATTGTATTCAGTAATGGAACAACTTTCGGTCATGGACTTCAGATTTATCCAGAAGCAAAGCTCAACAGCGGAAAACTTGGACTTGCAGTTATTGGCAAAGTTAGCCTCTTCCAATATGCGAAGAACTTGGGCAAATTAAAGGACGGGAGAAAGATTGTTCATCCTGAAGTGAAATACCACGAATTTCAAAAAATCCATATCACAACTGCCAATCGAAACCTTGTCGTTGAGACAGATGGAGAAATCGCTGGTCGATCCCCAATAATGGTTGAAGTTGTCCCAAGTGTGCTCCAAGTAATTGCCTGATTTTCCCTATTTGGCAAACTTAAATTGAATGGTAAGATAAGCGCTGATTCCATCAGATGGAAGGATTCCAGGTCCTGGATAAGCTACTGCTCTTCGTGTGTAATAACGTGCATTCGTGAGATTATTCACCCCAGCTTCAAGTTGAACATACTTCGAAAAGGCATATCGGGCAGAAAAATCAAACACGAGGTACGAAGGAATTAAACCAATCACAGCGTCACCTGATGGGAGAACAGAATTCGAAGCATCCGAGAATTGCTCAGCATTGTACGATCCTTGAATTTGGAAGTTCCATCCTTTGTATTTGTACTTGATTCCCGACTTCAAAATAAAGGGACTGACATACTCAACTTTCTTCCCTACAAAGTTCGGTTCTTTCGATGTTATATATCTAGCGTCGATATATGCTGCGTTGACAAATAACGAAAAAGAGTGTTTCGATGAATCTTTGAATGCTTTGATAAAATCAAATTCGGTAAAGACCTCAAGCCCCATGTTTCGCGCATTTCCTATGTTCGTTCGTTCTTTGTATGTCGTTCCAGATTTCGGAGCCAGTCCAATTTTATCTCCATAAAACACATAGAATGCTGCAACATCATAAATCCAAAAGTCCTTTTGAATTCCTCTAAAACCAAGTTCCATTGTGTAACCGTATTCATCACGAATTGCACTGTCAATGACAATGTTTGGGTTTGAGATTCGAATATCCGTAAAGTTAATTGCTCGGTAATTTTGCGTGAAATTCACATATGCTTTCGATCGTTTACTCGTCCTAAATGAAGTTCCAGCTCCAAATAAAGGCACAAAACGCTTGAGAGAATTATTGTCTTGAATTGTATAAACCGCAAGTGTATCAAGGTTAACTGGGTGGATTGAATATTGCTTGTAGTAACCACTTGAACCACTTTGAATGGATTCCATACGCAGTCCAAAATTGACCGTCACTCGATTTCCCAAAAACAAAATATTTTCTGCAAAGCCAGCACTATTTTCTGAGGGATAGGTAAATGCTGAACCTTCAAGATCGTCTGGATTCTGATACACAAAATTAGCATCACTTCCATCTGTGGCTTTCCCCTGATCCGCGGTAGTCGTTCCACGATAATAACGTGCTCCCACTAAGAATGCACCTCTAACCCGAGTTTTGTTTTTCGCCCGTTTAAAATCATAGCGTTGTAAAAAACGTGCCTCAGCTCCAGCATTTCTAAACTTTCCTGCGAGCATATCCCGTGTTCCGCCTGGATCTTGTTGTGTAATTTTACCCAAAAAGCCTAAGGTTTGTCGACTTGAAGCCATTCCGAAAGCACGAATATTGAAGTGTGCTTTTTTTGAAATCTCATGATCATAATGAAACGCTAGCATGTTCCAATTCACTTTGAACCAATTTCGATCTCTTAAACTCTGACGAGGATTCTCGTCGAATTGTAAATCGGAAAGTCCACCTGCTTGCTTCGCAAGGTAATTCATGTGCGTGTATTCCAAGCGAACCTTGATGTTTTCTGTTAGATAGTATCCGAATTGAGCGAATGCTTGGTGCTGCGCAAAATTGGAGTTGTCACGATAGCCATTTCCACCTTTGTACTGATGATATGCTTGATAAAAAACTCGGTGCTTCGATCCAGCAATTCGATTAAACGTACCAAGGTATCCATACATTCCCCCTGTCGTACGCGAAGTAAATTCAAATGGTGTGTTATTCGGTGCGTCTTTGATAATGAAGTTCAACAACCCACCAAACTGAGAACCAAATTGAAGAGATGCTGATCCTCGAATGATTTCAATTGCTTTCAATGCTTCAAAAGGCGGCGTGTAATAACTTTCTGGGTAACCAAGAGCATCGGCACTGATGTCGTAGCCATTTTGGCGCGTATTGAAATTTGCCGTTCGATTTGGACTCAGTCCTCTCCCTCCGATTCCAACTTGAATTCCTGCTCCATCACTTTCCCAAATATTCAAGCCTGGAACTTTCGCGAAAATCTCCCTTGGATTCGCCGCTGATTTCGCCCCACTTAATTCGGCTAATTCGATCACTGCATTTGTGCCCGTATAAATTTGCACTCCACGAATTGGAGGAAGGAATCCAACGTCAAAACCTTCCATGTACTTGCGGATAACATTTGCCCCCTGCACATCTTGATAACCTTCAGTTAGAACAATCGTGAATCGTTGATTTAGGTCATTTGGTTTCACAATGTAACGTACAGTGTCAAACTCCATCATCGAAACAATCAAGGTGTCATTTTCCTTTGCAGCGATTACAAACGATCCATCTTCTGATGTCCGAGCTAATTTACCGGATTGTTGGTTCTTCAATTTTGCTCCTGGAATTCCGATTTGCTCTGAGTCTACAACGATACCTTCTACCTGTCCTTGAACAAAGAAAATAAGCGTTAAAAAAGATAGGGAGAGTAGTAATTTCATTTTTTAAACGGTTCTAACCAGTTGCGATGATACAAATTATAAGACAACTCAGATAAATCATGTTTCTTATCGACGAATAATTGAGCTGGTCTTCCATTCAAACTCACATGAATGATAGCACGGATTTCGGGATCAATAATTGGAAATTTGTAATCTCCATACTCCAAAACCTGTCCATCGTAGTGGTGTTTTAGAATCTGTGCATATTGGAGAATCATATCCGGTTGAGTCGCCATTTGATCTTCCTGTGTTCGTGTTAGGAATTCTGAGTTTTGAATCTCCGACTCGCGACCTGTTTTCTTATCTACTAAATAAAACGTTGCATGTCCCTCTTTGTGCATGAGCATCACGCGCCATGAAAATCTGAACCCTTCTTCGTTCCAAAACAAATCACCTTTATATAAAATGTGGCGTAAAGGAACCAGTAATTGGATGAGTACGTAAATCAAAAGAGCTGTTCGAACGAATTTTCTTGATTTTGGCAATGGGTTCTTTTTCTTCCTTATTAAATTTACAGAACCGAGTCGCTCGAGAATTGTCTCGTGAAATTGAACCGAAAAGAAGATCAATGTTGAGAAGATCATCACCCATGGGAACACGCCAATTGGGAACAGGTACCACGTCACAAGGTGAAAAAACACAACGAAAAAGTAAGCAAAAGGTCGAAAACGAGAGCTCAAYAAGAAAAACACAATGAACAAATCATAAAAGCATCCTGTCCAACTAAAGATGTAGGCTACCCAATCTTGTTGAAGGTAACTTCCAACTAGGGGAATATTGTGGTGTGCTTGAAGCCAAGTTTTCAATGGTTGAGCCTCAAACAGCCAGTCTGAATTTATCTTTGCAATGCCCGCAAAAATATAGACAACTGCTAATTGAAATTTCAATATCCCAGATTGCCACTGACGCATCGTTCTCCTTGCAATGGATGGAAAAATTTTGGCATCAAGTGAGAAACGAACATTCGCTGGAACCCAGATCATTAAAAAACTAATCAGGCTTACAAAATAATAGTGATTGAGATAATTGGATTTATCGAGGAGCTCTACATACGTAAAGCAGATGAAAAAAATGACCGCTCCCCAGCGATAAAAAAGTCCAAATATGATGGAAATCGAGGAAATGATCATTAGGATAAATGGAACATACATTAAATTTCCATCYAAGGGTTTCACCCAATCAAATCCGAGATAAGTGAAATAAAAGGTAGGCTCAATATAGAGTTGTTCCACCCATCCGTTGAATAAAAAACGTGAAATCCCGAAAAGCATTAATGCTCCAAAAATTATTCGGAAAATAATTAGAGGAGCATTAGAAACTTCCTTAAAAGGATTGAAATATGTTCGGATTCGTGATTTAATCACCGTCATTATCTTGGTAGGTGATCAATACGCCAAAGGCAGATGTCATGTCTGTTTTTAGCGAAATTACTTGCCCTTGCATAAGCATGTAAAGTTCATCCAGTCCTTGCGAGTTGGAAAACATTTCGTTTTCCATTGATCCTGAAAACGAATCAATTTTGGCAAGAATTGCACTGAAATTAGCATTGATTGTTTCGTTGAGAGTTGTACGTTCGAGATGAATTAAGTAATCATCAAAGCCAACTCCACTGTTACCCATTGCGAAGGCATTTCCATGGTAGCATCGTTGAAGTGCCAACACATTTTGTCGAAGTAGATCAAGTGATATACCACTGTTTCTCGCCTCCAAGTAATAAGGCATTTGAATTCCTAAACTCTGCTTGCCGATCGGAATTCCCAATTTCGCAACTTTCGCTAGTTCATAATCACGGTTAAATTCGTTCACCAATTCAGAGAAACTAGATGTTGTTTCTGTCCCTGTTGATGCTTTAAATGTTGTAGCATAAGACGTCCATGCATTCGCAACAGTAGTCGTTTCGGATCTTAATTTTGCAATCACATCACCCGTGTAAGTCATATAGTTCGCATCACCCAAGAAAAATGAGAGAGCATTCACTCGGTGTAAAAGAAAATCGAGGGAATGTAATCCTACGGCATCAATATTTCCTGCAGAAGCAAGAGTATATGAACCAGCAGCAACGTTCGCTTCAATTTTAATAGTATCTGAAGGGTATGTTCCAGTCGCTGCTTTGAAACCGTAGCTTTTTATTGGTCCAAAATCAAACGGCTTTACCGTTTGCCAAGTGAGGTAAGCATCTTTCCATGAATTTCTAAGTATATCTAGATTCACCTGTGTTGGATCTCCCTGAAAACCTGTAAAATCAGACTCCATTTGATCCATCGTCGTTTGCAACATCGACAACGAAGGTGCAATTAAATTGTCCGAAAAATTAATGAGCAGACTCTCCTTATCGAAAGGGGTGACATCATCATCCGGCTTGTTACAACTAGACGCCATGGACAATATGGCAACGATGAGTAAAATTGACAACTGGTGAAACTTAATCATACCTAGTATATTAAATCGATTGTACTTTTAATGTTGTTCAGGTCAGTAAGTGTAATAGACCAGAAGTTTGTAGGAAATTGTGCCATGAGTGCTGTATGTTCAGAAGTACTCATTTTACGCGTTTCTACTGGAGCATATCTCAGGTTCCAAACAAATGCATATGCTTCAGAAAGTTCGTGTAAAAACTTCGCATCATCCACACCAAAGTATGAAATTGCTCCGTCTATATAAGCCATTGCTTGGTAAGCTGAAATCGCTTCCCATTCATTTCGAATTGCAGCAATTGCTTCATCACGATCTGTTAATTCACTTCCTGTAATTGCCGCTCTTCCCTTCAAGAAATTCGACATCATATCAATGTTTGAGTTAATTGCCGCATCTTGTTTGTTGCAGTATTTCCCCCAAAAACGACTCGGAACAACTGTTGGGAAATCCGTGTCTACTCCGAAATAACCAAATGCTTCATCCCAGTGATGTTCCATTGTTGTGTAGTATTTTCCAATTGAAGGATCTACTGCAGTTGTATTATCAACATTCATTTTTCCATCTCCGAAGTACTCATTCAAGGCCTGGTTCAAGAAAACCGCACCCATCAATCCTTTTTCGATCAACTGAACCTGTTCTTTACCATTTGCATCCATTAAGTAAGTGCTTGTCCCACTTGTTAAAGTCCCTGCCTGACCATCAGTAGCAGTCATTCCGTTACTAATACTTGCAGTTGCAAGTTCATCTATCCATGTTTCAAACATTGAAACATCAGGTGAAAAACATTTATTTTTTAATTGTTTCGAAGATGTGAAAGAGAAAAATCCATTTCCGTCTCCACCTACATTAGCGAACATGTCTTTGATATCTTGTGCAGATAAAACAGTTGATGTTCCTGTTTTCATTTTAACAACCATTTCACTCAATTGATCTAATCGCTCAGTTTGTCCTGAGAAACTTACAGTTGAATTTCCAGATGCATCCGCAAATAAATACGTCGATGGAGTAGTGTAACCTGTTACAACTGGTTCGTAAATACATGAACTGTTGTCTTTTTTGGCTTTTTCGTCATAATTGATTGCAGTAGGATCAGTACATCCTTTTTTACAACTAGTAGCTGTGATTCCAGCAATTAATATAATAGAAGAGATTGCTATTGTTCTCATATCTTGTTTTGTTTTTTCCTTGTTTTAATCTTACCGCAAAGAAACAAGATGTGTTCAGTTCTTACAATACCACAAATAGGGTATTTAAATTCATTCTAAATAAAAAATCCCGCTTCTAGTCATTGAATAATGAGCAAAAGCGGGACTTCTAATCGTTCTTTAACTTTCTATTTTTTCAACACGATTGGTTGAGTTGTTCGTTTCTCATTTGTCACTACATGAAGGAAATAAGTTCCATCTGCAGCTGAGGACAAATCAATATTGAATGAAAGACCTTCAATATCAGAATTATACACTATTCTACCTGTTACATCTGTCACACGAATTGCAACATCATCAACAATAGCATTTGTCATAACAATATTCACAACCCCGTTTGTTGGGTTCGGATAAACAACAAATAATGATTCGTTGATTTCATCAAGACTCGCAGTTGGTTCAACCACAATGTTGTTCAATATTGTTGTGCAGCCGTTATCATCAGTAACCGTCACCGCGTATGTTCCATCTTCCAAGCCTGTGATGTCTTCCGTTGTCGCAGTAAATCCATTTGGACCTGTCCATGCGAATGTGTAAGTCGGTGTTCCTCCTGCTACAGTAATATCAATTGCTCCGTCACCGCCAACTGTTTCATCTGTTATCGTTGTTGTCGATGAAGTCAGTGGACTTGGTCCGTTAACTACTGCGGCTATATTTGAAAGACATGCATCACCGTCAATAATGTTAATTGTATAGTTTCCTATTGACAATCCAGTAAATGTTGGACTTGGTTGCGCCCCTGCTCCAATATCATATGTTGCACCAGTAGAATTTCCAGTAAGGAATGCTACAGTAATTGATCCATCACTATTCTCAGCACATGTTGGTTCAACTGTAGAATAATCGAACGTTGAATTACACGGCGAAGTCAAACAGAAATTACTTGTATCAGAAGAATAAGAAATAGTTGTCATCTGTGTTAACACAGCTCCAGTTCCATCTGTTACAACAAAATCTCCATCGATTGCGCAGCTTGAAGAAGTTCCATCCATTCCATCTCCCCAATCGTCAAACATGATAAGGTCGTAACATCCTGAAGCCAAACATAAGTTTTCAGTTATCACCATTTCATCTCCATAAGCTCCAGCATCTCCTGTTGCAGCACCTTGTCCACCACCAGGAGCAATTCCTGTTGTATTTCCACCTGAAGCAACTACTGTAGTTGTCCCAGCATTTACAATTTCCCAATACGTTTCATATCCCCAACAATCTGTGTTGATTGTTAAAGTCGCCGCTTGTCCACCAATCGTTGCGTTATAGTTGACAAGTGATGCGTCATTAGCAGGGTTTGTATCAGTCGTTCCATTTGGATTAGAAGTCGTTGCATTGAAAACATGAGGTCCAGCAGTTGTTGTCATGTTTGGAAGGGTAACATTTACACTTGCATTCGAAGCAAGATTTCCAGTCCAAGAATATGTTAAGTTTGTTCCACCATCAATATTGTAAAGAATTGTAGCTGAAATCAACGGGTTTCCTCCTGCATTTCTCAATGTTACGATTGGATCAAAATTGTCTCCACATAAAACGGGTATTGGAGAAGAGATTCCCTGAATACTTGCATCATCAACTGTTGTAACTGCATTTGGATCCCATCCATCATTGATGACATTTGTTCCACCACAAGAAGCTGGATCGAGGTATGTTCCGATTCCAAGTCCCCATGAAACTCCAAGTCGACCGTAATAATCGTATCCTTGAGCTGATGTTCCTTGACAAGCCGCAGACCCTCCGTAGAGTTGTCCAATGATTCGTCCATTTTGATCAAACAAAGGAGATCCTGAAGAACCAGGCTCTGTTACACCATCATCCCATGCATCCATGTACCAAACTGCGGCACCAGCAGCATTTGCATGATGAATATTATTTGCTCCACCATTTTCGTAAGCACGACAGATTTTCTTGATATCACCAGATGGGTGATGAATACCTGTTACTTCATTCACTGCACTTTCTGTATCATTGTTGTTCCATCCTGCGTAAAATAACCCCCAGTTTGAAGCATCTGTAACGGTCAGGTTATCCAACAAAAGAAGACCGTGATCAGCTCCAGTTCCACTTACGAGAATTGTCGCTCCGTTCACTGTTGTTTGATCATAGTTACTCGGATTATTAAATGTTGTTGGTGTATTGGCAGTTGTTGCACAAGACATCCCAGCATTTCCTTCAGGAATATCCCAATTGAATCGGAACAACCAGTTTCCTGTACCTCCACCTAAACAGTGATTGGCAGTTAAAAAGTAAGGCGTTCCATTGTCACATGAATTATTGATCAATGCTCCAGTACAAATTCCGCTTCCGTTTACAACAATCATTGCAACAGAACGAATTTGATCATCCCATGCGCTAATGCTTCCAACATAAGGATCTACTGGGCAACGTGCGTCGATGTTACAATCTCCTGAGCTATTCAATGCTTTTGCAAGGCTCTTTTGGACAATGTTCAAACTTCTATAACCATGAGTTACACCGTTGATTGTGAATTTTCCTTGACCACGTACTGCTGCTGGCTCGAAGTATTCAACTACAATGTGATCTCCATAAACTAGATCAGTTCCTAATTCACCGCTTGGGTGATTGTTTCGTGATGTATATGCTCCAACTGTATGGGTCTTTGCTATATCATATAAGTAAAGGTGTGCTCCTTCTGGAAAATGTACATCTTCCAATGTTAAGTTAATCGTAAGTGCTCCTGAAGCAACAATTTCAGTTCGCCAAATACGGTTTCCACCCGGAAGTTCTGTCCAGACTCCACTGTTTTTGGGTGTTAAATTCGTTTCGTATTTGTATCCAAATCGCCAAGGTGCATCTTTCGCTGGATCATTAATAAGATCTTCGGCTTCAATTTGAGACAAATCAAATCCAGGCATAGTTTCTCGTGGAACATCTATCACTGTGACGGATTTTCCCTTCAAGGAAACAGCTCCCCCCATGTCTGTGATCTGAGCAGAAGTTGCCAGAGAGAACAAGGCGAACGCTCCCGCAAAAAGTAGTTGTTTTTTCATAGTTCTAGTTTAATCTAAGTAATATGCCTCAAAAAATTCAAGGCGGGCAATCTCTATTTATTCACGACGATCGTCTTCATTTCTGATCCAAGATTTGAAGATAATCGAAGAATATATGTTCCATTTGCTGATGACGTTAAATCAAGTAAGGATGAAATTCCATAAACTAATTTCTCACTCACTATCACACGACCAGTCATATCCATTACCGTAATTTGTGCATCATCTGATAAGCCTTCTAGCTGAACAGTAAATAATCCAGAGCTCGGATTTGGACTAACCGTAAACAAGTTTGTTGTTAACTCCTTAACCGAACTTGATGGGTCTGGATCATATCCATCATCCGTTGTTTGCTCAGCACCACAAGAACTTGGAGATAAAATATCTTTAGCTCCTAGGTTCCATGAAGTCCCAAAACGACCATAAAAATCGTATTGTCCGTTATTATCAGTTCCTGAACAAGCTGCTTGTCCTCCGTATAATTGTCCAATTATTCTACCGTTCTGATCAAACAACGGCGATCCTGATGAACCAGGCTCTGTAACTCCTTCGTCCCAAGAATCCATGAACCAAACTGCAGCTCCACCAACGCTTGCAAAACTGATATTATTAGCTGCTCCGTTTTCGTTTGCGTAACAAATCTTTTTAATGTCTCCTAATGGATGGTGGATTCCAATTACTTCCGTTACTGCTGCTTCTACATTACTGTTGTCCCATCCTGCGTAGAATGCACCCCAATTGATTGCATCATTCACATCCATGTTATCAATTTCAAGTAATGCAAAATCAGAACTTCCGCTGCTGGCAAGAACTGTTGCACCGTTCGCTGATTGATCATATGCTGAAGCTAAGTTGTATGAGCTTGCAGTATTGGTTGTTGTTGCACAAGATAAGCTTGCATCACCTGCAGCAACTTCCCAGTTAAATCTAAACGCCCAACTTCCAGTATTACCACTTAAACAGTGATTCGCTGTTAAAAAATAAGGTGTTCCATCATTACATGTATTGTTGATCAATGCACCTGTACAAATTCCACTTCCGTTTACAACAATCATTGCAACCGAGCGACTTTGATTTTTCCATAAATCTCCTAAAGGACAATTTACATCGATGTTACAGTTTCCTGAGCTGTTCAATGCTCTAGTAAGGTCATTTTGAATTCCTGTTAATGTGCGGTATCCATGAATCACATTTGCGATAGTAAACGTTCCTTGCCCTGCAACATTTGCTGGCTCGTGGTATTCAACTATCATTCGATCTCCATGAAGTAATTCTGTACCAAGTAAACCATCTTCCCGATTGTTTCGAACGGTGTATGCCCCTACTCTGTTTGATTTCTTTTCGTCAAAAAGGTAAAGTGATGCTCCGGCAGGAATATTCACATTCTCCAACATTAAATTCATTGTGATTGCATCTTCACTAGTGATAGCAAGTCTCCACATCTTACTTCCGTCTGGTAATGTTTCCCATGTTCCAGAATTTTGAAGTGAATAATCGGTGTCATATGTATATCCAAATCGCCAAGGTTGGGATTTATTGGAATCATTTATTTCATCTTCGGCTGCTACAACGTTGGCATCAAATCCGCGTAATACTTTGTAATCCAACTGATCAACACGTAAGTTTGATTTCCAACTAATCGGTCCACCGAGATTAGTCGTTTGAGCATTTGAGCTAAAACTTGACACAGCTAGCGCACAGATAAGGAGTAGTTGTTTTTTCATTGTTCAATTTTTTTATTAAACTGAATCCCAATAATTATCGGAAGCCGTTTCATTGTTTTGATGCTCACACATCAGCTTGTACTATTTTCTTTTAATACTGCAACCTCTTGGAGCCGGTGTTTTATCCGACATTTTCGTCCCTTTAGTAAGAAAATCGATTGCATCCAATGCATACGTTTCCAATTCAGTTTTACCAGTATCCCATGAATTATCAATGCTTCCTCTCATCACCAATTTTCCATCTTGGTCAAGGACAAATAAATGTGGAGTCGTTTTCGCTCCAAAAGCATCTGCCACTACTGAATTAGCATCCATTAAATAACTCATATTATACCCTTGTGCTTCCGCACGTTCTTTCATTTTCTCCATTGAATCAACCCCTTCATGCTTCGCGGCATTTGAATTGACCAAAACAAAACCAACTTTGGCCTCTTGAGCTTTCTCGTATAAGTCGTTGTATTGCTCTTCCCATCCGTCAAAGTTGTCATTCCCAACAACAAAAGGACATGTGTTACAGGAAAACACGACCATCATACCATTCTCACCTTGAAAATCTGCCAACGAATAAGACTTATCATCAATTGCAGTCATCACGATGTCCATTGCCGGAACTTCCTTTCCTATTTTTAATTCTTTCTCCTTCTTTAAAAAGAAAGACGAAGCAGCGAAAGCAAGGGTTGGAAGCACAACTGCGAGAAAAAGCAATCGTTTGATTTGATTTGTTTTTGATTTAGATAACATTCATTGTTATTTTTAGCACGATCATTGATCAGCAATATATGCACACAAAGTACGAAATTATGAATAAAGTTCTGGTTATTTTAATGTCCTTAATCGGTTTTAGCGGCTTCGCGCAAAAATTTACGATTCCAATGGTAGATTATCCTTTTACGGATGTTATAGAGTGGAAAGGTGTTGGTGCAATTCTTATGAGTAAGAACCCAAACATGACAACACCTCAAATCAATTTGACATTAGTAGCCGATAAAGAAGTCACTATCTGGGATCAAAAAATTCGACCTAAGAACAAGGAGTTTTATTACTTATCAAGTGAAAACGCCCGCTACGTTTATTTCTTAGATAACCTAGAATTAACTAAAGGCAAAGTATATTTTAATCAATTGAATTCGGCAGGAAATGTCAAAACAACATCTGTTTCAATATCCTCAGCAATTAAAAAATTGGGGCCTTACGATTACAACAAATTGGAGTTAATTAATGTTGTTGTAACTGATAAAGCCCTTGTTCATCACTTTCGTTACGAAGATAAAAAAGCAAAAGTCATCCGTGAATTTGCCACATTCATTACTCACCACAATATGTTGTGCTATGCGGTAGAACTCGGTGCCATTCCCACCTCAGATTTGAAAGATGAAAACATTGGACAATGGAACTACATCGGTTTCACTGGAAATGAAATTTATTTTGCTGCGCGCGGATACAGCAGCAAAAAGAAAGGTTGGTCGACTCGATCATATACCTCAAAGGGAAAAGAAATTCAAGGATCTTTTTTAGAAGCGCCATCTGATTTGCTTCCTATTGAAAACATTGGATTTGGGACAACTGGTAGTTACTACTTGGAAGAAAAGCACGTAGTCGAACGGGGACTTCTTGCCCAAATTAATGGTAAAATGTATTTAATGGGAGCTGAGCGAAGCAATGGTGGAGCCACACTCATTTTACACGTCCGTGAAGAAGGAGAATGGAAGGCCTTGAATACAATGAACTTGAATTATTTCATAGAAAACAAAAACCTTAAATTGGGTATTTATCCAATGAATGAAGGTTTGGGATATCACCTTGACCACAACGGCTACGATAAAGTAAGCATGGTTTATTTTGAGACAGGTCAAAGTTCTACGCACAATGATTTTTCAACACGAGCCATTGTGAATCCAAGTAGCACACTTTATCCTAAAAAGAAAGAAGAATTTACCGTAAATTTGCCGAATGTTGTTCTTGTATTTAATACCGATCAACTAGGTAAAGAAGGTGAGGTAGAATTTGAATTTAAGGAAAAATGATTATCGGAATTTGTGGTGGAAGCGGGTCAGGAAAAACAACTTTGTTAAAACGACTTTACACGAAACATAAAGATCTTCGACCAAGTGTCTTTTCAATGGACAACTATTACCGTCCTATTGAGCAACAATTTGTGGACGAAAATGGTGAAGTAAATTTCGATCTTCCAACAGCACTTGACGAAGAGAAATTAGTCAGTGATCTCCAAAAACTGGTGCGTGGTGAAGAAATTGTTGTGAAGGAATATCATTTCAATTCTCCCCCAGATAAGCACATTCTTATTACCATTCGTCCATCAGACATCATCATCGTAGAAGGTTTATTCCTGTTTCACTACCCAAAGGTTCGTGAAGTACTCGATTTCTCTATTTTCATTCACGTAGATCCAAAAACTCAATTAGATCGTCGCTTATACCGCGATCAAGAAACACGCGGATATTCACGGGAAGCGATCCTCTATCAATGGGAAAACCACGTTATCCCATGCTTTGATAATTATTTGCTACCTTACCAAAACGACGCTGATTTCCTGTTTAGAAACGACTCTAACGCGGACGCTGATTTCGACATATTGACCCGCGAAATTGCGCAACGGCTGGATTAAAAAAGCATGCTAAAAAACGCGTTTAAAAAATATTATATCCTTATCGGTGCGGTTGTTTGTTCAATCACGCTTGGTGTTTATTTTTTGAACGTCCACTCCCACGGGGATTCATACAACGCATTTAACTCTTTCGAGCAAGACTTCCACAAAAAGCAAGACTTACTGGATAGCGAGCTCAGTTTTTTCAACAGCACAATACAGTATAAACGTATTGATGATGTTTGGCGCGAACTGAATCACCGAACAGCAATAAATTTTCACGTTTATCGGAGTGATTCATTAATTTATTGGAACACCAATCAACTTCCCATTATTCGCTTCGCGGAAATTCACTTTCCATCAAACGGGATTTTGCACCTTCAGAATGGATGGTATTGTGCAAAAACGATCGAGGTTGGAGACTATTTAGTCTGCGGATCTTTTCTAATCAAGCAAGATTATTCCTACGAAAATCTAGAGTTGATTAATGCATTTCCTTCTGATTTAGAACTCCCATTTGCTGCATCATTGAGCGCTGAAGAAGATCAGGGTTATCAAGTGAAAATGAAAGATAATTCTTTTGCTTTCTCCATTGTTACTGATGAAATTCAACCAATCACACGTTGGGAATCTGTCATGTTGTTCATCCTTCTGGTAGGTTCGATCTCATGTTGGCTTTTCTTCCTTACAAAAATTGCGAACCGCTTCCCACCGATAGTCAGATCAATTATTCCAATTGGTGTTTTTGTACTGCGCTACTTATCCCTGAAAATGGGCTGGTTCAGCTTTATGGAAGGCACAGAAGTTCATGATCCGAGCTTATACGGTACAAATGAATGGTTTCCAAATTTTGTTGAATATGCAATCAACGTAAGTGTTTTCATTTACCTCATGTTCGAATTAAGGCGACTTTTATCGTTGTTGAAACCTGGAATTCTTGGGAAAGTGATCGCTGCCTCCTTTTTCCTTGGATCGATTCTCTGGTGGGAGTTACTGGTTCATCTTCTTAGAGGGTTAATTGAAGATTCCTCCATTCCCTTAATTATCGATCAACTATTTGAGCTGAATATTTACTCCATGATCGCCATCTCAAGCATCGGTTTTTTCATCTATGCTTATTTCTTGCTCGTTCGAGATACGATAATTCGATGCAAAGAAGTTGGTTGGACGGCTGTTCAAATGGCGATGATTACCTTTTTTGGAGCCTGTCTATTTCTCTTTTACGAAATAAGCGAAGGAAAAGACCTTTCTTATAATGGTCTCTTTCCTGGTGTTCTTTATGGTTTCATTGTTTACCTAATCTACCGATTTGGAGGCATTAAACAATTAGGTGCAGGTTTGATCCTACTGCTATTATTCTCTCTAATTACTGCCGCAAATATTGCTGATTTCAATCAAAAGAAGGAACGCAGCGAACGTGAATTGTACGCGAATCAATTAGCAACAGAAAAGAACATCGTTACAGAAGCGGAATATTTCCAATTGGCCGATCAAATTAAAGAAGACAATTTCCTTCAGCGATTTATTGGTTCTCCTCAGGCGATGAGTGTTTCTGATTTTGAAGAGGGAATGGAACGACGGCTATTCAATGGGTTTTGGGAACGCTACGAGATGTCGTTTAGTTTGTTTGATGCTGATCACAAACCATTGATTGAATATCAAAAAGACCCTGACGCACCCTATGATAAATTGCAATCAATCGTTAATCGATCTGGTGTTCCATCCGAAATCGATTCGAACATCTATTTTATTTCTGATTACTCAGGACAATACAGCTACATTATTCGTCAGCCACTGACATCGAAAGATACTACAGCAAGTGCTGTCTTATTTTGCACCCTAAAATCGAAGAAGATTCCTGAAGAAATTGGCTTCCCTAGACTATTAATTTCAGAACAAACGAGCGTTTTGGAAAGACTAGAGGCTTACTCAATTGCAAAATACCACGATGGACGATTGGTGACAAAATATGGTGATTTCAATTATCCTTCGTCACATCAGGCCATGGTCCCAACATCGATTGGAACAAAAGGATTTTTTGACTTTGATGAATTCAATCACTACGCACTCAAAAAGGGCGGAAATGATGTTGTCATTTTGTCCAGTAAGAATTTCACGTCGATTGATTTAGTGACGTCCTTCTCGTATTTGTTTAGCTTCTTTGGATTACTCCTTTTTCCCTTACTCTTTCGATATAACTCTCGTCGGATTACGCGCAAAACGCTCAGCTTGGCAATGAAAATCCAATTGGTGCTTATTTCGCTTGTTTTCCTATCTCTCTTCGCATTCGGTTGGGGAAGTGGAGTATTCGTAAGCAATCAATATAACCAATATACCGACGACGTCATACGGGAAAAGCTGAACTCTTTACAAACGGAGGTTCGGGCAAAACTGGGAGACTTTGAAGAGTTATCAATCTACGAGAATGGAAACTACATGCAGTACATTCTCCAAAAGTTTGCGAAGGTTTTCTTTACGGATATCAACCTGTACGACAATGATGGCTACTTACTCGCTACGTCTCGTCCGAAAGTATTCAACGTTGGTTTGCTGAGTGAACAGATGAATCCGATTGCTTATCAGCAAATGAAATTCAACCAGAAGAGTGAATTTGTGCATGATGAGTACATTGGAAAACTGGATTATTCTTCCGCTTATCTTCCATTCTACAACAACAATGATGATCGACTGGGCTTCATCAACTTGCAGCATTTTGGCCAGCAACGTGAGTTCGAAAATCAGATTCAGAAATTCATGGTGGCAATCATCAATGTGTTTATTTTACTTCTGGCAATTTCGATAGTACTCGCGATTTTTATTTCCGCTTGGTTGACATCCCCACTCAGGATTCTGCAAGAAAGTTTTGCCAGTGTGAAATTTGGAAAATACAACGAACAGATTTCCTACGATCGTGAAGATGAAATTGGCGCATTAGTAAAGGACTACAACCAGAAATTATTGGAACTCGAATTCGCCGCTCAGCAATTGGCGAAGAGCGAGCGTGAATCTGCATGGCGAGAAATGGCGAAACAGGTCGCACACGAGATTAAAAACCCTCTCACGCCGATGAAGTTGAGTGTGCAGCAGTTGTTGCGTGTTTACGATCCTGAAGATCCCAAAAGCGGTGAAAAGTTGAAGAAAGTTGCGAACTCGATGATTGAACAAATCGATGCCTTGACCAATATTGCGAATGAATTTTCATCCTTTGCAAAAATGCCGAATCCACATGAAGCGCGTTTGGATTTAGTTTCCTTGGCTCGAGGAGTTGCTGAAGTATTCAAAGTGCCCGGAAAGGTGGAATTGGAGATTTCGGCAAAGCCAGATGCGATTTATGTACTTGCCGATAAAGATCAATTCGTTCGTGTATTCAATAACTTGATTAAGAATTCAATCCAAGCGATTCCAAATGATCGAACGGGGAAAATTTCGATTGAATTACTTCAAAAAGAGAACAAAGCGTATATCCGAATTACAGATAATGGTGTTGGGATTGATCCATCAAAAGTTGGGAAGATTTTCGTTCCGTATTTCACTACGAAAAGTACAGGCACAGGATTGGGATTAGCGATGGTGAGGCAGATTATTGAGAACCATCAAGGAACGATCGATTTTGATACTGAACTTGGTGTTGGAACGACGTTTGAGATTGTGATGCCTGTTACTAAATAAATTACCGTCTAACGCTTAGCATTGGTCATCATTTACCCAAAGGGCACAAGCTTATTACATAAGCCGCAAAGAAGCGATTGCTTGAACTTTGGACTAGTTAAGAACAACTTGATTTCTATTCGAGCCATTGTCGCGTTAGGGATTTACTACGTAGCTTGCTTCGCAGGTGCTATGGAAAACTCCCAAGACACTTTTAAGAAACAAAAATCCCAACTCAATCGATCGAAATCAGATTAAGTCGGGCTTTTAAACTACATCCACTACTTCCAGTTCCGATTCCGATAGCTATCAGAATCGGAACTGGAAAAACGAATCAGACAATAAGGAGGAAGTACACTAAAAGGATGATATCTATTAATACACTTACCGCAGTGGCGTAGATAATGTAACGCATTGGTGCCAAGGCCAGCAATAAGCTGAGAGTCGACATTGTTGGTATAAGAACAAGAATGAGGGACCAAACGTAGCCGATTGCACCCATTCCAACAGTGATTCCCCCGAGGCAACCAACGATTAGTAATACAATTGAGGTTATTCCAAAACGGTTAAACTCTGCGTCTTTCTCCCATCTTGGAATTTGCTTCGCTTTTGCTGTGTGATTTTCTTTTGTTGTTGTCATGATTCGTATAATTATTGTCTGAGACAAAGGTGCGGGTATTGTCTTGTGGACGAAATGACTTGGACTTGGTAAAAACCTGATTTTTATCAGGTTTTTCGATTGGCCGATTGTCAGATTCGCTTGGCAGCTTTCCGATTTTTCGATTAAGTAGTTTGGAGGGGGAGTTGGATTAATTGGAKAGTGGNAGAGNTTGGATTAATTGGATTTTTGGACGCGGTGCGCGTTGGATCATGTGGMTGGCGGGAGAGTTGGATTAATTGGWTTTTTGGACACGGTGCGTTGGATCATGTGGATAGTGGAGAGTTGGATTAATTGGATTTTTGGACGCGGTGCGCGTTGGATCATGTGGATAGTGGGAGAGTTGGATTAATTGGGTTTTTGGACGCGGTGCGCGTTGGATCACGTGGATAGTGGGAGAGTTGGATGTTGGGGATAGTGGGGAAATGGGATAAAGTAGTTGTTAGGTTTTGGCTGAATTAAGAAGTGAAAATTCACTTCCGCTGAGTTGGGTAGTCTATTGCTACTCCTTGAAACCAAAAAGCAGCTGTCTCATCCCGATGGTTATCGGAATGGAACAACTGCTTTTAAATGATCTATTGTTTTATACTAGTGCTCTGAAGCTTCTTTCTTTTCTAAAAGCTCTGCTTCGAAGGCAGCATATTTTACTTTCAAGGCTTTGAATTTTCCAATCTTCACACGTGTTTGACTTGCATAAGCCACGTCGTTACTTTCTTCGTAACCCTCCAATTCGGTGTTCAATTCTTCGATTTTCGTTCCACATGATTTATTAATGTATCCTACGAATTGTGGTAAGAACATTTGCGTGTACATTCCGCCAGATTCACCTAGACCTTTGTACATGTCATATGACTTTTCATAGATGTCATAATCCTGACGTGAAACAAACCCAGTGTATGCACCAATCACGCCCAATTTATCATATCCTTGGAGTGTATTACCATTCATCGCATTTTCGAAGAAATTGTATTTCTCTTCTCCAGCATATCCAGCATACAATTGTGCAATTCCGCTCAACATCTTCGATGATTTTTCACTCTCCATTGGCTCAGCAAGTGCGATTGCTTTATCTGGATTATTCTTTCCCAATGAACTTAAGGCAGCAGAAATTACGCTRTAYGATTGATCAGTTGATATTGCTGCAATGTAAAGTGGTTCYACCTCATCAGGCTCCATCAATTTTCCAAGTTTTGCAAGTGCTGTTCTACGAACGCTCGATTCAGGATCGTTGCTCGCCAACTCTTTCAACTTAGCAATTCCTTCTTCGCGTTTTTCTTCTTTCAATTTCTTCGCTAAACCAATTGCATCGATGCGAATTCCCCAGAATGGATCATTCATTGCATCCAAAATCAATTGTTGACTTTCCGGAGACGTTCCTTTTGAACCCTTCTTTAATCCATCTCGTCGTGCAAGGTAACGCTCACCRTTGTARTATTGGTGGATGTAGATCTCGCGTGGTTTGTTCTCACGTTTCTTCGCCAAAACTGCTTGTTGGTAATCGAAAATGTATCCTTTCAATTCTCCTTCAAATGGCAATGAAATTTCTTCATTCAATTCGTCAATTACTACTTTATGAATGTGCTTTCCTTTTGAATCAAAGATTGCTATTTCCATCGGCAATTTGTAGATCGGAGACAGCTCCAAGTTTTGTTTTTGCTCAACAGTAATGTCTAATGTTTTAGTGTCGTTGTTCACTACTTGTTCGAAATCTAAAATCGGATGTGCTGAACCTAGGAACCATTGGTTAAAGAACCAGTTCAAATCTTCTCCAGAAACTTCTTCGAATGCCAATCGTAATTGGTGGAATTCTGCTGGCTTGAATTTATTTTTCTCCAGGTAGTTTTTCATCCCTGCGAAAAAAGCATCCGCTCCTAAGTAATTGCGAAGCATGTGTAAGATTCGACCTCCTTTGTTGTAAGAGTGACCATCAAACATGTCTTCTTTGTTATTGTAGTCAAACCAGATTAAATCGTGGTAACCTCCCATTTGTGCACTTTGGTAATAACCGTCTGCTTCTTGATCTGCATAGTAATCTGCTTGATCCAATCCGTAACGGTGCTCATCCCACAAGTACTGCGAGTAATTTGCAAATGACTCATTCAAAGGAAGATTCGACCATGATTCAGCTGTTACGAGATCTCCAAACCAGTGGTGAAATAACTCGTGTGCAATTGTTGAATTATCATTGTCGTCCAATAATTCACGTTTGTTTTTGTAAACGAAATCACCGAAAATTACGGCTCCTGTATTTTCCATTGCTCCTGAAACGTAATCACGTACCACAATTTGGTGGTATTTGTCCCATGGATAGTTAACACCTGTCAATTCTGAAAAGTACTTGATCATATCTGGAGTATCTCCAAAGATGTCACGTGCATATTGTTCCCACTCTGGTTCTACGTAGTAGTTTACCTCCATTGTAGTTCCATCTGGACGTTTGTATGAATCCTTTACAATCTTGAATTCACCAACTCCCATCATAAATAGATAAGGTGCGTGTGCCAATTCTTGTTTCCAGTGATCAATACGCATTCCTTTCTCTGCAGGCTTACTAGAAATCAATTTCCCATTTGAAAGTGTCGTGTATTTCTCATCAACCTTCATGAAAATTTCCTGAGTTGTTTTTGAGTTTGGAGAATCGATGGTTGGGAACCAAACTGAACTTGCTTCCGTTTCACCTTGCGTCCAAATTTGAGGCATTTTTCCTTCTTCCTCTCCCGTTGGATTAATAAAGTACAATCCTTTATCTGAAGAAATCGCAGAGCTTCCTCCTGTTTCTCTTTCTTCCGGACGGGCTACGTAATCAATTGTAACAGTGTACTCATCGTTACGTGTATATTCTTTTCCTAGATTGATCGTTAAGATATCATCTTCGTAAAGGAATTTCAATGGCGATTTTCCAAGTGCAACAGAATTAATGATCATTCCTTTGGCATCCAAAATCAACTTATCTGAAGCGTAAAAATGTGGTTTCGCTGTAATCTGCGCTACCCCATTCATTTGAGATTGTGCCCAGTCAAAGTCTACCTCCAAGCGTGTATGAATTAAATCTGTTAAGATTGTATTCGTTTCTTGGTAAACTGGTCGTTCTGTTGGAAGCTCCACTTCTGGCTCGATGAATTGTTCTTCTGCTACAGTTTCATTCGTTTCTGTAACGACAAGAACATTGTTTTCATCATCTTTACTGACTCCACAAGATGAAAGTGCAATCAAGGCACCTACTATGATCAAATGTTTTTTCATGCTAGTTTGAAATTATTCAATACAAAGAAGTAAAATAATATTCATTTGCTTTACAATTATTACAGTATCGGACTATGATTCTGTTATTTTTGTATAAAACGCTGATAAATGGCAAATCCAACTTGGACCGTTGACGGTCAAGACATCGAAACTGGTAAAAACTCATTGATTACATGGGACGACCATCGTTTCTTTACACTCGTACACAATGGTGTGACTTTTCATGGTGAAGTAATGAACGAAGACTTGGAAAACAACTCGCTTCGTTTGAAAATCAATCACCGTGTTTTTGACATAAAGAAGAAAGGACCTCTTGACGAATTGATCGCATCAATGGGATTAGATAAGCCAAAGATTCGCGTATTGAAAGAACTCATTGCACCAATGCCCGGTCGAATAGTAAACATCGCTGTTGAAATTGGTCAGGAATTGGATTTGGGTGATGAAATTTTGTCACTTGAAGCCATGAAAATGGAAAATGTTCTCAAGGCAGAGGGAGTTGGAAAAGTAAAAGCCATCACTGTTTCGAAAGACGATATCGTAGAGAAAGGATCCGTTTTGATCGAATTCGAGTAAACTCGTGAGCGCTCGACAAGGAATATCCTTACTTGTTCTGGGTGCCATCCATCTTGTATTTCTTCTTACTTTCATTCTAGAACCAAGAACTGACTTCGGTGTAAAGGCGATCATTTTGTCTTCGCTCGTGCTTCTAATTGTTGCTTACGCACGTGTTCCACGATCAGAGGCCGTTTATTCAAAAGCCGAAACGCTTCTTTATCCATTTGTAATTGCACTCGCAGGAGTTCTTACTTACTACGTAAGCGTAGATTTGCAATCCGATGGCTATCGGAATGGACCTGTGATCGCATCAGCTGGAATTGGATTTATCGCTTCGTACATTCCAACATTTTCGAAATCTAGTTTTCTAAAGTCCTTGCCTGTTCCTATTTATTGCGGAACCTTCGTAGGGATGTGCAGTAGTTTTCATGCAGAAAATTATTTCTTCCTTGCATATGCTGGATTGGTTGCTGGAGTTATCTATTTGCTCACTCGTGATGCCTTGAATGGAATTGGCGGGAAATTAGGAACGATTGCCTTTGGTGGTGTCGTAGTCGTTTCATTTATCTTCTCACAGCTATGAATGAATTGATTTTTCTTTTCGTTGGTGGAATTGGAGCTTTGCTCACGTATGTTGTCGCCCATGACTTGAAGCAGGGAGTTGTTCGCGCATCTGCGGGATTGTCGCTTATGGTTGGCTTGTTTTTTTATGGATTTCCCGAAGTACTTCCTTTGGAATTGACCATTAATATTCCAATCGTGTTCTTAGGAGCTAGCTTTGTAGGAATGACTGGGAGTCAATTGGTGAAGAATCGTTTGTTAATTCTAATCGGTGGATTGATTTTTTCTGGAATTTATATTGGCGCTAGCGATGTATTCGTTGGTTATGGTGGAAAATTGGGAACAACTGCGTGTATTTCGAGTTTGATGGTTTTTGGAGTTGGGGTGTTGATAAAGAAGCTTCAAGCTCGTTAACTACTTTTATTTGGCTTGTGGGGTATGTTTTACCGCAAAGTCCACTAAGGGCACAAAGGCTTGAAGATTCCAAAGACCTTTGCAGTCTTCCTTTCGACCGTAAAGGGTACGACGTTTCTCCAACAAAAAAGGACCCTCGCGAGTCCTTTTATCTATTTAATTGGTTAAAGAAATGGGAAATGCTTTTCGAATAATTATGGGGTATTTAGAACCGAATTCGGTGATACACCACTCTTGAAATCGTTTAATTTCCTCTGCATCCGTGATCCACTTTTGCGCTTTGTGCAGTTCTTTCTGGAATAACTGCGAATCAAAACTGACAACACGGAGAATTTTTTTTGTTAATTCTAACATACTCATCCTAAATGCGGTTTAGTTCTTCAAGTTAACGAAAGATATCCAGAAATAGTATCGGAAAAAACGTTAAAAAACAAACACCCCCGTCGCTCTAAGAACAACGGGGGAAATGATAATATTGAGGAGGTGTTTTAGAATCTCTGTTGTATAAGAGAATCTATTCTCCTATAAATGCTTTTTAATGACTTGATATACTTCTTCTGTCACTGCGTCACGAACGTAAATAATCACGTGCATGTTATCCGCATTGTACTCATCAGGAAGGCGATAGGCATAATTGAAATAATAGTACCCATTGACACCTAAGTGATCATCATCTAATGTTCTTCCAAACGTAAATCCATCTATACTACCTCTGAAAATATCACGGTGAACATACTCTGGATCAGTCACTGATCCTGGATACGATTGAGGCCCTACTAAAGAATCTTCCAACAAATGTACCACCACTTTTAATTCGTTCGTTAACATTTGATTCATCACTTCAATTTCAGTGTGTAAAAATAAACCACGCGTTGAAGGATAATAGTTCTTTTCAGCTTGAATGTTGACTTTGAGGTCATTTAATGCTAAGATTGAATTTGTGGTACTCTCCCATAAAGCAGGATTAGTTACAGGAAATCCATTCCCATGATCTTTACGGTTTACTGTTCCGAAAGGGTTACCAAAAACAAGAGATCCCGGCCAACCATTTCCAAATGTAAATCCTATCAAAAAGCCTTCGGGATTAGTGAAATCTTCAACAAAACCATTCGCAACATCTAATTCATGAATATTTTCCAAATTACCGGATATTCCTGCATGAATCGATGAAACAACTACACGCCCTGGATTATCCAGTCCCAGTTGATGAGCTGCGTTAGCTGCTGCTGGACAAAAAAAACATTTGTGCCCTGTAAAATCCTCAATTAACACATTGTGATTGGTATTCATGTTCTCTGAGAACGTAGGCCATTCGTTAGTTACGTATGCAGCACTATCACCACTTGGATATAATAAATTCCAGTCACCTTCTGGAACTCCAGAAACTGGATGAGTGTTCTCTACTTTATCACACGAAGAGAAACCAACCAACGCAAGCGTTATAATAAATAAACTCTTTTTCATAAATAGTGGTATTAATTATCCGCGTTTGAGCGATCCTATAAATGCTTTTTAATAACTTGATATATTTCTTCTGTTACTGCATCACGAACGTAAATAATCACGTGCATGTTTTCCCAATTGTATTGTGCAGGAAGTTCATAAAAGTTGAAGAACTCGTAAGTTCCAGCTGGTGTCAAATGCGCAGCATCCAGTGTTCTACCATACGTAAATCCGTCAAGGCTTCCTCTAAAAATATCGCGGTGGACATAATTGTAATCTGTTGAAGTTGGGTATTTCTGAGGAGCGACCAATGAATCTTCGAGCAAATGCACGACTATTTTAAGATCATCACTTGATAAACCAGCATCCACAACATCAATTTCCGTATGTAAGAAGAAACCACTTGTTGAAGGATAATAATTTGAAACTGCTTGTATGTTTACTTTATGCTCATTTGCAGCAATCATTGCATCGGTCGATGAAGTCCATGAACCAGCATTTAGAACTGGGTATCCATTCCCGTGGTCTTTCCGACTTACTGAACCGAATGGGTTTCCTTGAAATGGCGATCCTGGCCAATCAAAACCAAATTTTTTGCCAATTGCAAAGCCTTCAGCATTCGTAAAGTCGATAGCAAAGGTAGGTAATGTAATTTCTTGGAAAGCTTCCATTTGCCCTGATGCTCCTGTGTGTATTGTAGAAACAAACACTCTTCCAGGATTATCCTCCTCCAATTGAAGTGCTGCTGCTGCTGCTGCTGGACAGAAAATACACTGATGTCCCGTAAAGTCTTCGATTAATACGTTACGATCAGCGTTTGTGTTCGTTGTGAAAGTCGGCCAAACATTTGCCGCATAATGTGCACTATCTCCGTCTGGATAAAAGACATAGATATCGTCAGGATCGTTATTTGGTGGGTACGGATTTTCAACTTTATCACAAGAGGCTAAACCAAATGCTGCGATTGCTAGAATAAATATGAATTTTTTCATCGTCGTTGTATTAGAAACTTTGAGTAAATGAGAGTGTCAAACCATTTGATGCAGGTACGAATCGGCATACACCACCAACACAGAATAAACCTGCTCGTTGACGTCCGTATCCAGCACTGATTCGTGTTGCTCCTTTGATGTAACCAAATGTTCCGTAGAAATAATGCACCCGTAAATCTTCTGATGGATTCCCGTAATTGTATTGATCCATCACACTAAAGAACCAGTTTGGAGATACATTGTACTCGATAACCACAGTTGCCCAGTCTCCTTGATCGTTTATTTCTCCAAGTTTGTCATCTGCGATAAACAATGCTTGAAGCTCCCAGCGTAAAGAGTGCTTTCGGTTGATCTTGTATTGACCTTCAATAACTCCAACATTTGTATGGATAATTCCTTTCGCTCCTCCTGTTACTTTTGCCACATCATTGTTCAATGCAATATTAAAGTAACTCACTTTCAATTTGAATTTTTTATTGAACTTTCGCTCAATGTTTATGTTGAAATCTCTCCAGTATAAACTGTCACTCATATCAAACAATCCAGTTGTGTATCCAACTCCTGTTGAATCAGCAATTGGATCAAGTCCTTCTGTATGTTGATTTGGTCGGTATGCTGTTGAGAAATTCGCGTTGATTGACGTCCCGTATTTACCACCGATTTTCGATCCTTTTTTTATTGTGTACAAAACTTCAGCTTGAAAAGCAGTTTCTCCAACAGGTTGCGTTGCATAAGGATAAAGCGATGCTACCAAGTTGTAAGTATGCGTTTTGTTCAGTGCTGGCAAGTAATTGATGAAAAGATCTTGCAATTCCATGTTTCGATCAGAACGGTAACTCATGTTATCAACTGACTTCGCCGAAACCACAATTCCCAATCCTTTTTTCGAATATCCAAAGTTGAATAATGCAGCATGACCATAATTGTAGATGAAGAGGTTATCAACTGATGGATCTTGTTCCTTTATAATATACTCACCATCCAAGGTAAATTTACCGTAACGAAGACCAGCGCGTCCACCATAAGAACCAACGTTTTCCGGAAGGATTATATCCTCACGATCATCTGCCTGGTACTTACTCATGAACGATCCACCCAAAGTGATGTCCAACTTTTTGTCTTTTAACTTCTTGAAAGTTGTATTCAGATTTATTTCAGCATCGAAACCACGAACGATTCCATCACTGTGAACAATTTTCCCCTCTTGAAAAGAAAGTCGTTGGTATCCATAAACACCTTTGATTACAATTCCATCATATGGGCGTAAAATTAATCGCGCTCCGTCCATCAAGTTGTCATAACCGAGTGAACGATCCTCGTAAGCTCTGAAAATCATTCCCGAACCAAATTGCTCGTAAAATGATCCAAGAGTTACGTCTACTAAATCATTAGAATAGCCAATGTAACGCATTCCGATTCCCGTTCCGTCAAAACGATTCGGGTACCCTTGAATTCTAGGAAGGTATGACTCCAATCGCATTCCTGCTTTGAAATTCCCATTCGTATAGAACACGTTCATATAGGTGTTCAATAAACCTTTTTCAGCTGGTTGGTTCGCACCAATTAGGGTATCATTATTCAGGAATTGAAATGTACTTTCAATATTACCGGAAATAGATCCTCCGTTATTTTGACTATATCCCGCCAAGGAAATAGTCACTGCCGCCAAGCAGAGTGATAATTTCATCATAGAAGTTAATAAATCGAGCTGTAGCTCATTTTTTGCGTTATAATTCTACCCCTGCAACTTCGTAAAGCGCTTCTTCAAGTTCGAATTCGTCTCCAGGAGAGTAATTGTTGTGTGAATATCTGATTGTTCCGTCTGTATCAAGGATAAATGTGTGTGGTACGTTATTCACACCCATCGCTCTTTTGAAATCTCCGTTTGGATCCATCAAAACAACATATTCCCAATTTTTTCCGTTCGCGTACATTGGAACAGACTTCTTCGTTTTTTCGTCGTCAACTGAAACAGCTACTAAAGTTACCCCAGTATCTTCTTGCCAATCTTCGTAAATATCTTTAATCGTATTCAGTTCTGCTTTACAAGGTGAACACCAAGTTGCCCAGAAACTAATAATGATAGGACCATCAAAACCAAGGTCAGCAGTATTAACAACATTTCCTTCCATGTCCTTAAGTTGAACTGAAGGCACTTTTTTACCTGATACTTCAGCGTGTTCAGTCGTTTTTTCCTGAGCAAATGATACTACCGCCATTGATAGTCCAATAAAGAGTAATGCAATTTTTTTCATGTTCGTATTTATAATTTTGGTTCGCTTAGAGTATTTCAAAAACCCTGCCGAATTCAAATGTACATGATTTTTATCGTTAAGAATCTTGGAAGTTCCTTTTAACTATTGAACTCCTATTTCATCATGTAAATTTCAAAACTCAGCTATAACTGAGTTTTAATGAATAATTGTCTAATCATTCTTTACTTTTCAAGGTTTGGAGCGATCCTTGTGAAGTTGGGAAACATATAAGGGAAAGTCCTATATTTGTTAGAACAAAACGATTTAGTATGAAAAGAACATTACTCACTATATTAACAATCGCTGGTTTCGTTGGTCTTTCTTTTGGACAAATTGAAATGAGCGTTGGTGCATCTGGAGATATTTCAGGAACACAAATCGACTATACTTCAGCAGGAGCAGAAGTAGTTGTTGATGTACACGTAGACAACAATACAGGGTCTTCGTTAGACTTAACCATTCAACGTACACGTACGAACGAAACAACAGGATGGACTGACTATCTTTGTTGGGGACATTCTACTGATCCTTTTGGTGGAGTTTGTTATCCAGCAAGTGCCTTGAATCCTTGGACAACTGCTACACCTGTAACAGTTCCAGATCATGAAGCAGGAACTATTGCCGTTCACATCAAACCAGATGGAGAAAATGGATGTACTGTTTATCGTTACTCTGTAATGGACGGGACAACTGAATTGGCTTATTTAGACATTAGTGTTTGTAAATCATTGTCAGTTGAAGAAATTACACCTCTTTCAATTACAGTTGCTCCTAATCCAGCGAACTCATACGTTAAAGTAAACACGAATGGTGTTGATGGTGCTACAGTAAAAATGATGGATGTTCTTGGGAACGTTGTTTTGAAAGAAACAGTGATGGGAACTTCAAAAACAATCAACACTGAAAGTTTCCGAAACGGAATTTACTTTGTAATTGTTGAAGCAGATGGCGCTAAGTCAATCAATAGAAAAATAATTGTAAGACACTAAGTCAACAACAATATTCTAAAGGCGAATCTTCCGATAGTTATCGGAAGATTCGCCTTTTTTTATGCCCTTTTCTTTCCTGAATCAAATCAAAACTTGTTTTCCTACATCTGTTTTTTAGTCGAAAATTGCCTTTTTTCAAGGCTTCACGAAGAAACAAGCTTGTTATCTATATAACTCCCAATTAATACTAACTCGCCCGTCTTAAGAGAAATTTACCGTATATTGATGGAGAACAAGCCTATATTTATATGAAAACAACATTACTATCAGCACTCTTTGGAATCGTATCGACTTTCTCTTTTGGGCAGTTGAGTATTACCATAGAAGGTGTTCCTCATACGTCAGGAACAGTTTATACATATGCTTCTGACACAAATACGATCACAATAAATGCTCTTGTAAACAATGCTTCTGGAGCATCGATGGCATTAACTATAAAACGTGTAATTACAAGTCCTATTTCTAGTTGGAAAGACGATTTATGTTGGGGATCTTCAACAAATTCACTGGAAGGGCAATGTTATAATGGAATTCAAGCGACAAATCCTTATACAACATTCCATACTCAAACAGTGGATCCCGGAGACAATGGTATCTTTTTAGCTAAAATAAAGCCGAAAGATCCAGATTACGGTTGCGGTGATTACAAATACTATATTATACAAAACGGAAGTATCCTACTTGATTCAATTGAGATAACTGTATGTAAAACAGTTTCTATTGAAGAAATTACGCCACTTTCAATTATAGTTGCTCCTAATCCAGCGAACTCATACGTTAAAGTAAAAATAAATGGTGTTGATGGTGCTACAGTAAAAGTAGTTGACGTTCTAGGAAATGTTGTTTTGAAAGAAACAGTAATGGGAACTTCAAAAATAATCAACACTGAAAGCTTTAGAAACGGTGTTTACTTCGTAAGAGTTGAAGCCGAAAGCCAACGACCAGTTACTAGAAAAATAATTGTGAGGCATTAATCACACTTAAAACATACTTTAAAAGGCGAATTTAGGTTCGCCTTTTTTTATGCGTGCCTTTTCGTATCTTTGATACCCATGAAAGCACAGCAACTCCCTTCAATTTATCGACTAGCAATTAAAGCGGCAATAAGTGCTTCACATATCATCTCTGAAATTTATCAAGAACAAGTTGTCCCAACAATCAAAGATGATGGCTCACCAGTGACCGAGGCCGATATTGCAGCGTCGAAAATTATTGCTGAGCATTTACTAAAAACGGATATTCCAATCCTCGGTGAAGAGCGCGAGAAAGCAGATTTTGAAACCAGATCAAACTGGACCGAAAACTGGTGCGTTGATCCACTTGACGGAACACGAATGTACCTACTTCGAAATGGCGAATTTTCAGTGAATATTGCACATGTAGTTCAAAACCGACCTGTTTTTGGAGTCATTGCTAGTCCTACTAACAAAGAAGTACTTATTGGAGGGGCTGATTTTGGTTGCTATTTAATTCAGTTTGAAGATTTCGACTCACCGGATAAATGGAAATCGATTTCCGCGCACACAATTGTAAACGATCCTTTGAGAATTATTTGCTCACACAGTTACGAAGCATTTCATGGAGGAATGGATTTTGAAGAGTATACTAAAAATCGCAGCCATGAATACATCCGGCGAGGAAGTGCGATGAAATTCTTTAATCTTGCTCTTGGAACAGCTGACATCTACCCTCGATTCGCGCCAACCATGGAGTGGGATATTGCTGCAGGACATGCGATCCTGAATGCACTTGGAGGAACAGTCGTCAATGCTCAAACCAACCAACCACTTACTTACAACAAGGAAAGTTTGTTCAATCCTCATTTCATTGCAAAAACAAAAGCGATTCTTGCATGAAAGGATTCTTGCTCATAGCAATTTGCTGTTTTAGTGCGTTCTATTCTTTGGGCCAACAAAACCTTTTGCCTTTGCATTCTTTCTACAAAGATCAATTGTTTTCGAATAAATTATCGAAACCATACAACGAAGGTTCTTTCTTCCCGACAAGCGAAGGTGATTACGATTTAATTCCAGCAATTCTGGATTCAACACCACGATATTATACTGTAACCGATATTCTTTACCGGAAACACCTCATCGAGATAACGAGTAAAGATTGCTACATCACCATCAGTCCAGCTGCCAATATTTCCTCTGGAAGAGATTTTACAGACACCTCCGAACGCCGATTGATGCAAAATACCCGAGGCGTTTTTGTGGAAGGAGATCTATTCAAAAAATTCTCGTTTGCGACATCATTCTACGAAAACCAAGCTCGATTTACACCGTACGAAGACAATTACTATTCCAGTGTAGGAGAACGGTATCAGAATTCAGCAGGAGAATATTATGCTCAGAATGCTGTCATCCCAGGAGCGGGAAGAACGAAAGATTTTAAAGGAGACGGCTTTGATTATGCATTTGCCGTTGGTTATTTCACCTACGCACCCATTAAACAGCTTCGGATTTCTGCCGGAAATAATCCCCAGTTCATTGGAGACGGACATCGATCAATTCTACTTTCAGATAATTCATTCGCAGCACCGTATTTGCGCCTCGATTGGAAAATCAATTCGAAATTTAACTTCACGTATTACCGATCGCGATTGATCAACCTACTTCGAAGAAGATTAAGTAGCTCTGCCGAAGTTTATTACGAGACAAAAGGTCATTCTGTAAACTATTTCACCTACAAACCGACTGAAAAAATGAGCATTAGCTTGTTCGAAGGATCGATTTGGAATCGCGGTGATTCACTCACGAGCACAACTTCACATCCACTTTACTTTAATCCAGTTCCTTTCATCTCTAGCTTGATTTTAGATGGGGAAAATGAGGTCGTTTCATTGTTAGGAATCAATGCAAATTATCAACTAGGAGATAAGCACCGTGTTTATGGTCAGCTTGCAATGAATGATTGGAACACGAGTAAGATTGGATATCAATTGGGGTATCGTGGTTACAATTTCTTTGGATTAAGCGATTTCATGTTCCAACTCGAGTTTAATCATGTTCCAGCAAAAATGTACGAAGTGTCTAACCCAAGATTGAATTATTCGCACAACAATTTGCCTCTTGCACATTCAAAAGGAAGCGGATTTCGAGAAATGATTTTACGCGCAAATTATGAATACAACCATTGGTTTTTTGATGTGAAATCGGTCTTTTACATCTTGAATGATTATTCACAAGATGCCCATCTTGCATTGTACGAATCGGAACCAACCATTGATGGCGCAATTTTCTACCAAGCGGTCGAGCTGGGTTACCGCTTCAATCGTAAAATGAATTTGTCCATTTTTGGGAGATGGAGATGGCGGACAACTTCGGAAGCTGGAATTCCTATTGCAAATACAATTCAAATTGGAATGCGCACAGGACTCACGAATCATTACAACGATTTCTAATGAGAGGATTGATCTACATAGCGCTGCTTTTTGCAAGTTTTAGTTTTGGTCAAGCTGAAATAGGTCGATTGTATGAAGAATTACCCTCCGATTCTATCATTACGCGATCAGCTCAAACACACACGAGTCTGAAACCAGCAATTCGTCAAGCCAATTTCACAAAAAACTACGTTCGATTCTCAGCTTTAGGTGATTTGAACTACGTTCAGCAAAATGAGCCTGGATACAAATTGGGATTGGGAGGAGAAGTTTCTGCCGTCGTGAATGACAAATGGTATTTCCAAGCTGCCGCGATTCAAGGGGTGAGTAATTTGGATTCTATTTTCGAGCCAAAATCATATATCACGAATCCGCAATCTTCTCTTGATTTGTATACGGATATCAGAAGTAGAATTTCATACACCCCAAACCACATTTTCAATTTTCAAATTGGATTGGATCACAATTTTATTGGAGAAGGAAGTCGATCTTTATTCCTCAGTGATTATGGGAAACCCTATCCTTTTGGTTTGATTCGAGCGAAATTTTGGCGGTTTGAATACAGCGTCATGTATCAATTCATGAAAGAACGCGACCAGAACCGTTGGGAAGGAAAATTCGCTTCAAGTCATCATATTTCCTTCAATCCGACAAAATGGTTGAACATCGGAATTTTCGAATCGGTGATTTTCCAACCGAAAGACACACTTCTTCAACGTGGATTTGATGTTGAATATTTGAATCCATTCGTTTTTTATCGTCCACAAGAATATTCACTGGGTTCTTCTGACAATGTTTTAATCGGAATGGAGATTTCCGCTCATATCAACGACCGTCATACAATCTATTCTCAAGTGATTCTTGATGAATTCTATTTGTCAGAACTTCGGGCGAAAACAGGTTGGTGGGCGAATAAATTTGGTGCGCAATTGGGAGTCAAAGGTCGATTTGAAATTGGAAAACACCGTTTCTTCTATCGAGGTGAGTACAATTTTGTGAGACCATACACGTATTCGCATATTTCTGAAGAGCTCAATCATGGAAATCAAGGTTATAGCTTGGCACATCCATACGGATCGAACTTCATGGAAATCTTGGGCGAATTGAAATGGAACTTAAACAAGTGGAGCGCAAAACTGTTCGTCAATTATGCCGTAAAAGGTGAAGACCAAGATGGATTTAGTTATGGTGGAGACCCTTATCAGCCGTATGTGAATCGACCGTATGAGTATGGACATTATACAGGTCAGGGAAACCAAGTGAATCGCTTCAATACAATTCTTTCGGGTTCGTATCAAATCATGGAACAAGGAAACCTCCAAGTGTTCATGGAAAATCATTTCCGCTTCGCTACGAACCAAGCTTCAATGAATTACATGTTGGTAGTTGGAGTCCGAAGCCAGTTGTGGAATGATTACCGTAATTATTAGTTAAAAAAAAGGCACCCTCGAACGTTCCTTCAATCGTGTTGAATTCCAGTTTCAAGAGTGCCATCATGTTACAGGTCGTGGTAGGTTAGGTCAATCTAAGTATTAGAGGCCTATAACATGTTTTACTTCGACTTCGGTGATTTTTCGCGTCACTCCCGCTTTGTTAGTGTAGGTTCGGTTGACTAATCGACCATGAATCGCAAGTTGTTTCCCTTTGGCGCCATAACTCTCAATGAATCCAGCCATGTTTCCCCATGCGAAAACGCGGTGCCAATCGGGTGTACTTTCTTGTTTTCCATCTCGATCCGTAGCAAGCTGAAATCTCGCGACTTTCCCACCGTTTTCGAAGTTTGTAATTGTTGCTGCGGAACCCATGTTCCCAACAAGCGTGATATTATTTCTTAATGATTGCATTTTCTGTTTTTTTGTAGTTAGTATTGATCCTTCCGATAGCTATCGGTACGCACTGGCTTGCATTTATGTCATAATTATTAGGTCGTTCACTTCTACTTCGGATACAAATTGTTTGAGTCCGTCTCGGAAATAAAACCGTGTAGTCAACTTTCCTTCGAGAGCTATTTGAAGGTTTACTTCTCCAAATTCTTCTAGGACTTTCACCCACCTTCCCCAAGCAGCAATCCGGTGCCAGTGATGTTTCACTTTGGTATTCCCGTCTTCGTCCAGATACGTTTCCCTCGTCGTAAGAGTGAACTGCGCTATTCGTCTTCCACTTGGGTGTTTATAGTAGCGAGGTTCAGATGTAATTCTTCCAATCAAGTTCACGTGGTTCGTCGACATTTCTCGCTTGTCGAAGAAGATGGAGTCGACACCTGTGCCAACTCCACCATTCAAGGTCTGATTATTTCTTAGCATCGCTCACTGGAGTTAAGAGTAAAAATTCTTTCAGTTCAATGCTCGTTGAGAAACGTTTTTCACCTGTTTTGGACTCGTATTCCTTGTTTACGATACGTCCATCAATGGCAACCTCCTGTCCTTTCTTCAATAATTTGGAAACAATCTCTCCCACTTTCCCCCAGGCTTTAATCTCATGCCATTGCGTTTGGTCCTGCCACTCACCTGCCTTGTTTTTATAAGGTTCATTCGTAGCGATCGAAAAACACGTTAATGCTATACCAGATTCCAACTTCACCACCTCAGGTTGAGCTCCTAATCGCCCAATCAAACTCACTTTGTTTCTCAACGTATTCATACCGTACTTTTATTAAATGAAACTTAAACTTGTTGCCGATCACCGTGTTTCCGATACCGACACTGCAAAGGTGGGGTGACTTGAAATCCAGAAACGGTTGTTAAGCATTTACAGTCGATTGTCTTTCGTTTGTAAGCGTTTGTTGTCGGTTTTATTACTGATAATCAGTAAGTTAATTTAATTGAGAAATATTTATAATAATCAGGATGGAAATTGATTTGTAAGGTGCTTGATGGTTTGTATATTGGTTGGTGCATGTTAGCACGATGTTGTAGGGAATATAATTCGAAATATTAATTAAGTATTATGGCAAAAATAAAAATGACCAATGTTAAGATCAATGCAACTAATGGAGGAACTATAAAAAATTACGATAGCATTGAATATGATAATGTGGAGATGAATTTCACAAATAATAACATTGAATATATAACAGACGAGTCAGTAGCTATATTAGACAAAGTCAAGAATTCTATTGATTCACATGAAATACTTGAATTGATAAAAACTCTAAAATTAGCTAAGCCTGAGGAACAAGAAAAAATCATTAAGAAGAGTTTCTTCTCGAAATTCATTAAAGGATTAAAAGATGTTAAACCTATAATTGAATTATTATTCAAATATGGACCAACAATATCTGAAAATCATTAAAGCTTAAAACAATATCTCCCCACAACACCGTATATAGGTCATTTAAACGCACTAACCGTTGGTAAACCGAAAGGCTAATTAAACCAATCATGTTTTCACCTGTCTAGGTATTTCAATACTTACTCTTATGATA